>CAYVQA010000041.1:0-6916 GCA_964453965.1 uncultured Staphylococcaceae bacterium | reverse complement strand
CATAGTGCAGGTGGTGGCGATGCGGCTAAACTTGCAGCAGATTTTGCTGGTAATACTTATGAAGAATCAATTATAAAAGCATTATATATTTCTGGATATATTAAGACCTCAGCCGCAAATGTCTTTTATAAATTAAGATGTAACACTGCACTCTCATATGCTAAATATGATGAAGGTGAATTTAGATATCAAGATGAAAATCAAGCATACGAAGTAATCGCTTTAAGATTCATTAATGAAGTAAATTCAAAATCAAAAGGTGCAAATGGAACATTTGAAACATTTATTCATGACTATGCGTATGGTAATGCAGATAATGGAACATACCGAATAATTCATAATGAAGAAATTAACCACTGTTTTGAAATGTACGATCCAACAAGTATTGCAAATACAATTGACTTCTTTAAAATAACATTAAAATTAGATACAAATATTGATAATACAAGTCAAATATGGTTCATAAAAGAAACCGCAAATGGTTTATCACTTGTTAGTGCCTTTATGCTAATCCTTGCACTTGTATCATTAGTTGTAAGTTATGTACCATTTATGAAATCATTAAAAGAAGCAGGTGAAAAGCGTTTAGAAACAGAAAAAGAAATAAGAAATGCTTATAGCGAAGACCAATATATAAAAGAAACAACCACGGTACAAAGAAAAACGATGACTTTTGGGAAACGATTATTATTTTATTTACCAA
Organism: uncultured Staphylococcaceae bacterium; assembly: GCA_964453965.1. Taxonomy (GTDB): domain Bacteria; phylum Bacillota_I; class Bacilli_A; order ML615J-28; family CAG-313; genus CAYVQA01. Next base: position 6,213 of record CAYVQA010000041.1, on the reverse strand, counting down.
TGATATTAACCGCAATTATTGCATGTTTAGATTATATTCCACTTGCAAGACTATCAATGGATTTATTTGAAGATGCGGCTGGAAATGTATATACTTATTATTTTCCAGCAAGAATGATGAATGCTGTCTTTCTATGGGCTGTTGTTAATGGCTTAGTTGGTTTGATAGTATGGGTCTTAACTACTGTTTTAGAAAATTTATATTATATAATATCAAGTAAAATTACTGGAAAAGAATCTTTAGCTGATTGGTCAAAATTTGCTGGTCTTAAGGTAAAACCACTTGACCTATTAAAATCATTAGGATTTGCGGTTGTGTTATTCTTTGTCTTTTATGGAATTTTACAAATTGTTTATATGACAACGCATCAAGACTTTAGATTTATGTTGATTTCCGCATCTCCTTTACAAGGAAGATTTATCGTAACTTGGTTAATTTATTTAGCTGGTTTCTATATTTTCTATTTAGCAAATTCGATTAGAGTAAATTTAGGAATTGCAAGAGAAGGATTAAAAGAATGGCAAGTAATGGTTCTTGGTGCACTTGCAAATTCACTTGGACTTGTCTTCATTTTAATCATAAACTACTTTCCATATTTTACAACTGGAACAGTATTCTATGGATATTATTCAACAACTGATTTATCTGAAATGTGGCTTTATATTAATATGATATTTGGATTAATTCCGATGATGGCAATTTTACCAATTTTTAATCGAATTTTATATAAGAAAACAGGAAATGTTTACGCTGGAGCTCTTCTTTGGTGTATGATATTCATAATGATGTCATTATCTGCTTCAATATCGTTTATTCCAATGTAGAATAATTTTCCTTCCTACAAATAAGCTTGATACAATATCAGGCTTATTTTTTAAAAGTATTTTTCTTTCTTTTTCAATAAAAATAATATATAATAATTATAAATTAAATATATAGAAAAAGAGGTTAACGATATGACAATTAACCAAATGCGTTATTTTCAAGCAACTTGCAATTTCAATAACATATCAAAAGCAGCTAGCTTTTATCAAGTGTCGCAACCAGCAATTTCTAATGCTATTAAAGAATTAGAAACAGAACTTGGAATAAGATTATTTGTAAGAAATAATAATCGATTAATGATGACAGATGATGCGCGATTCTTATTAAAAAACATCAATTCAATCTTAAATCAAATTGATGAATTAGAAACATTAATGAAAGATAAAGGAGAACAACAAAAGTCAATAACGATTGGCGTTCCACCAATGATTGGTTCATTTTTCTTTCCTAAATTAGTTAATGGATTTTTAAATGTCGATCCTACAGTTCAATTTTCAATTACAGAAACTGGCTCTTTAAAAGTTTTAAACCTTCTCGAAACAAACCAAATCGATTTAGGACTAATAACATATGATAAAGAAATGGAAAAGAAATTCAATTATGTTTCGCTCCTTGATACAGAATTTGTATTTGCGGTCAACAAAAATCATCCTTTCGCAAATAAAAAAACAATAAGCTTCAAAGATTTAGATAAACAACAAATTATTCTTTATTCAAAAGGATCATATCAAAACCGTAAAATAATGCAAAAAATCGAAGAAAATGAAATTGAACCAATTGTCTTTTTAAATTCATCACAACTTGCGACAATACTACAATTTTTAGATTATTCAAATATTGGTGCATTTTTACATAAAGAAATAGTAGATTCATATCCTAATTTAGTTGGAATTAGATTAGATGAACCAATTAAAGTAAAAATAGGATTGGTATACAATCGGTTAACCGGATTACTTACATTACCCCAAAAATTTGTCGATTATTGTAAAAAAGAATGTAAATAAAATAAGTTAACATTTTAGTATTATTTTAATTAAAAATATGGTAAAATAGATACAAACAAAAGGGTATGGAGGTATATTATGTCAAAAGAAAAAAATCAAATTACAATTAGGAGTTCAGCCGCTGAGTATCTAACGTACGTTGCGTCAATTGGTGATGAAACACAAAACATTGAAGTTAGATATGAAGATGAAAACATTTGGCTGACACAAAAAATGTTGGGAGTACTTTTTAATGTTGAATCGCATACGATTAATTATCACATTAAAAAAATTTTTTCAGATAATGAATTGTCCAAAAATTCAACTACTCGAAATTTTCGAGTAGTTCAAAATGAAGGTGACAGGACAATTACAAGGGATTTACTTCACTATAATTTACAAATGATTATTGCTGTAGGATTTAAAGTAAACTCTGAAAGAGCAGTGAGTTTTCGTAAATGGGTTAATCAAATTGCAACTGAATACACCATTAAAGGTTGGGTAATGGATGATGAAAGATTAATCAAAGGAACGTATCTAGCAGATAAGTACTTTGATGAGCAATTAGAAAGAGTTCGAGAAATTCGAGCATCTGAACGTAAGTTCTATCAAAAAATTACAGATTTATATGCAACATCCATTGATTACGATAAAGATGCCTTAGCTACAAGGAGATTTTATGCAACTGTTCAAAATAAGATTCATTACGCAATACATGGACATACTGCTGCTGAATTAATTGTTAAACGTGCAGATTCTACAAAAGAACATATGGGACTTACGACTTGGAAAGATGCCCCTAATGGTAAAATTCAAAAATCAGATGTTGTAGTTGCAAAAAATTACTTAAATGAATTTGAACTTTCTCAACTTAATAGAATGGTAAATGCATATTTAGATTTTGCTGAAAGTATGGCACAACGAAAAATTCCACTTACGATGGAAGATTGGGAAAAACGTCTTAACTCGTTTATTGAAATGTTTGAATATGGCTTATTAAAAGATGCTGGCAAAGTTTCAAATGAAATTGCAAAGCTTCATGCTGAAACAGAATTTGAAAAGTATCGAATAATCCAAGATAGAGTCTTTATGTCTGATTTTGATAAATATTTACTTGAATTAGAAGAACGCATAAAATTAGAAAACAAGGGAAAAATATAAAAATAACTAAGATAAATAAAAGAAAGAAAAGGTGATAAAAAATGAAAATTGATATTATTTCAGGCTTTTTAGGAGCGGGAAAAACAACATTAATTAAAAAACTATTTGAAAATGCTTTTACAAAAGAAATGGTAGTTTTAATTGAAAATGAATTTGGTGAAATTGGTATTGATGGAGCCTTTTTAAAAGAATCAGGCGTACAAATTAGAGAAATCAATTCAGGCTGTATTTGCTGTTCATTAGTAGGTGATTTTACAACTTCACTAAGAGAAGTAATTACAACATACAATCCAGATCGCATTATTATTGAACCATCAGGTGTTGGAAAATTATCAGATATTGCCCAAGCAGTATTAAAAGCAGGAGATGATTTAAAATTAAATATCCTTGCAACTGTAGTCGATGGTCCAAAAGCAAAAATGTATATGAAGAATTTTGGCGAATTTTTTAATAATCAAGTTGAAGTCGCAAATACTATAATAATTTCTAAAACTGATAAAATGACAGAAGAAAAATTATTAGAAACTGTTGAATTAATTAAAGAAAAAAATAATCATGCAAATTTAATTACAACACCAGTTAGCGAATTAGATGGCGAAAAAGTATTAAAATCATTAGAAGATAATATTTCTTTGAAAGATGAAATATTAAAAGAAATCGCAAAACTTCATGAAGAAGAACATCATCATCACCACGATGACGACGATGAATGTTGCCATCACCACCATCACGATGATGAAGATGAAGAAGAATGTTGTTGCCATCACCACCATCACGATGACGACGATGAAGAATGTTGCCATCATCATCACCACGATGACGACGATGAATGTTGCCATCACCACCATCACGATGACGAAGATGAAGAATGTTGTTGCCACCACCATCACGATGACGAAGATGAAGAATGTTGCCACCACCATCACGATGACGACGAAGATGAAGAATGCTGTTGTCACCACCACCATCACCACGATGAAGATGAAGAATGTTGTCATCATCATCACCATCATCACCATGCTGATGAAGTATTTACAAGTTGGGGCGAAGAGACGCCAAAATCAGTTAGTAAACTAGAACTTGAAAAATTCTTAAACCAATTAGCAACTGATGAATCATTAGGAATTATTTTACGTTCTAAAGGATTACTAAAAGCAACTGATCAAGAAAAATGGTATTATTTTGACTTTGTTAGCGGTGATTATGAAATCCGTGATGGTGAACCAGATGTAATTGGGAAAATTGTTGTAATTGGCTCAAAAATTGATGAACAAAAAATTAGAAATTTATTTTATAAAAAATAATATTATGGAGAGATAAAATATGAAAGTATTACCAATGTTTATTATTTCGGGATTACTTGAATCTGGAAAGACAACTTTTATTAAAGATACTTTTCGCGCTGATAATAATAAAACTAGTAAAACTTTATTATTTGTCTGCGAACAAGGTGAAGTAGAATATGAACAATCATTTCTCGATGAATACAATATAACAGTTGTTTATTTTGAGGATGAAAGTGATTTTACAGCTGAAAAAATGGAAGTTGAAACCATTAAAGCAAATCCTACTCGCATTATTATCGAATTAAATGGAATGTGGGATATAACAAATTTACAATTTCCAACTTACTATGAATTATCAGAATGTATCAATTTAATAAATTTTGATACTTTTCCAGTATATTTCAATAATATGCGTCAAAAATTTTTAGATAATGCAAAATATGCAGATGCAGTAATTTTTAACAGAACAATTGGAAAAGAAGAAGAAGTTAAAAATTATACAAGTGTTTTTAGATTAACTAATTCACAAGCTCAATATTTTTGCGTTGGTTCTGATGGAAGATATCAAGATGCTTTTGATGTAGAATTACCATATGATATTGAACAAGATGTTATAAAATTAGAAAATGATGATTTTGGTATTTGGTATTTAGATACATTTGATCGCCCAGAGTTATATGAAGAAAAAACAATTGATTTTAATGCTATGGCGGTTTTATCAAAAAGACTTCCGAAAAATTCATTTGTTGCGGCTAGAATGACAATAACATGTTGTAGTAATGATATTCAAATGTTAGGACATCTATGTATGAATACAACGGGAATAAAACTAAAAGATAGAAATTGGTATCATATTGTCGCAAAGATGAAATATGAATATTCGGAAATTTATAAAGAAAATGAATTTGTTTTATATCCGACATTAATCGAAAAAATCGATAAACCTAAAGATGATATATTGGATTTAACAAAATAAGAAGGTTACAAAAAGGTAATCTTCTTTTTAAATTTTTATTGATTTGTATATTACTTGACAATGTAATCTTAAAAGGGTATAATAATTTGTTCACAATGTGAACAAAAAAGGAGAACAAGTATGAGCATAAAAATAATTACCGATTCGTCATCAGATTTTACTCAAGAGGAAGCAGAGCAATTAGGAATAACAGTTATTCCTTTAACAATGACAATTGATGAGCAAGATTATTATGATGGAGTAACAATAACAAAAGATGAATTTTATGATTTATTAATTAATAAAAAGAAATATCCAAAAACATCTCAACCGACGCCAGGAATATTTAGAAATTATTTCAAAGAAGCAAAAGAAAATGGTGATACTTTATTAGTTCTGCCAATTTCTAGCGGAATGAGCGGAACATACAATAGTGCTCTTATGGCAAAAGAACTAGTTGGGTATGAAAATATATATATAATTGATACAAAAACAACAATTGGTGGTTTAAGAATATTAGTAACTGAAGCATTAAAATTAATTGAAAAAGGTTATGAAATAGAAGAAATTGTTAAAAAATTAGAACACTTGAAGAAAAGAATAGTATTAGTTGCAATTATGAATACACTTGAATATTTGCATAAGGGTGGAAGATTATCAAGTATTTCTGCCGCAATCGGTTCAATGTTAAATATAAAACCAATTATAACATTTATTAATGGAAAAGTAGAAGTACTAAGTAAACCACTAGGAAGGTTAAGAGCATCACATGCATTTATTAAACAAGTTGAATCAAAACCAATTGATCCTAATTATTTAGTCACATATCATTATTCATATAATAAACGTAATTTAGATGATACAATTGTAAGTTTAAAAAAACATAATTTATATCATAGCGGACCTAAGATTAATTTGTCACCAGTTGTAGGATGCCATATTGGAGATAATGCGGTTGCAATGATGTATATTGAGAAGGAATAAAATGGAAGAACAATTATTA
>CAYVQA010000040.1:0-11861 GCA_964453965.1 uncultured Staphylococcaceae bacterium | reverse complement strand
TATTGACGATGACGCATATGTGGGAATAATAGAACATCACGAATGCTATCTTGATTAGTAAGTAGCATTACAAGGCGATCAATTCCAATTCCAATTCCACCTGTTGGTGGCATACCATATTCTAAAGCTTCGACAAAATCAGTATCCATTTCAGAAGCTTCTTCATTACCTAATTCTTTTTCTTTTAATTGATTCATAAAACGTTCTCTTTGATCAATTGGATCATTAAGTTCTGAGAAGGCATTACCATATTCATGGCCCATAATGAAAATTTCAAAACGATCTGTAAAGCGAGGATCATCAGCGTTTTTCTTTGCAAGCGGGCTAATATCAACAGGATGACCATATACAAATGTTGGTTGGACAATCGTTTCTTCAACGTATTTTTCAAAGAATAAATTTATAATGTGACCATATGTTCTTTCATGAGCAGGAACATCAATGTTATGTTCTTTCGCAAGAGCTAATGCTTCATCAACCGAAGATACTTTAAAGAAATCAATTCCAGTAGCTTCTTTAATGCCATCAACCATATGAAGACGTTTAAATGGTGCTTTTAAAGAAATTTCAGTTCCTTGGAAAGTAATAGTTTCACTACAGCAAATTTCTTTTGCTAAATAGTTGAATAATCCTTCCGCAAGATCCATCATTGAATTCATATCACCATATGCTAAATATGCTTCAACAGTTGTAAATTCAGGATTATGAGTTGAATCCATTCCTTCATTTCTGAATAATCTACCAATTTCATATACAGCTTCAAGACCACCAACAATACAACGTTTAAGAGGTAGTTCCGTCGCAATTCTTAAATAGAAATCCATATCTAATGCATTATGATGAGTAACGAAAGGACGTGCTGCAGCTCCTCCTAAAATTGGATTTAAAACTGGAGTTTCAACTTCCATAAATCCGCGTGAATCAAGATAATGTTGAATGCCACGAATAATTTTTGAACGTGTAATGAATACTTTTTTTGATTCTTCATTCATAATTAAATCAACATAACGACGGCGTCTTGCTTCTTCCTTATCTTGTAAACCATGGAATTTTTCAGGAAGTGGATGAAGTGACTTAGTAAGGTGCTCGTAATGATCAACATGGATTGAAATTGTTCCAGTATTTGTTTTCATTACTTTACCTTTAATGCCAACGATATCACCGATATCAGCCATTTTAAATAAATTATATGCAGCTTCGCCAACACTATCACGGCTAATATAACATTGGAATAAACCATCAAAATCTTGCATATGGAAAAATGATGCTTTACCCATTTTTCTAATAGTCATAAGACGTCCAGCAAAAGAAACATTTATATTTAATTCTTCTAATTCTTCTTTGGTCTTACTTTCGTACTGTTTTAAAACTTTACTTGTGCCTGTTCTTTCATAAGCATGGCCAAATGGTTCAACACCTAGTTCTTTTAGGTCATTAAGTTTTTTACGGCGAACTAATTCTTGTTCACTTAACTTTATATCTTCCATAATATAACCTCTTTCTAAAAAATATTAATCTAATTATAATTATAGCATATTAGTGATTTTTTTTCTTTATTTTTGCAAAAGTAAAAATAAAAGCAAGAAAAAAATAAAAAAAATTACAAATATAAATAAAATTAATTTTATCTTATTTGTAAAAAATAATAAAATAGTGTATAATTAACCTAAATTTAAAAGTAAGAGGTAAATAGATATGAACATATATGATGATTATGAAAGCTTTATGCAAGATTATAATGATTTGTATAAAAAATTAAAAGAAACAGATTCACCAATTCTTGTTGTAATACAAGATGTTTTAAGAGTCTTAGATTATGTATATGAACAATATCTAAATGGTGATAAAATTGAAGAAGATTTAGTTGATATTTTTGATATTGGCTTTTCCTTTATTTCAAATGTATTTACCGATATTGGGATTTATTATAAAGATTATTTTAATAACAATTATGATGTTTTTAATTATTATGCTAAATTAATATGCTATTTGATTTATGTTGATGATTTTAAATGGTATTTAGATAATGAAGAATATTTAACCAAAGAAAGAAAAAAAGTAATTGAAGATGTCAAAGATGAAATTGAAAAAACAATGAAAAATCGACTTCCTTATACTGATGAACTAATGCAAAAACTAGAAGATAAAATTGCATCAATTATGCCATATCATGATAAATTTCAACCTGTTTATGCAGTATTTTTAAGGATTACTGAAGAATTGAACATTTTTTAAAATTAATACATATTTAAATTATCACATTCATACAATATACCGGTGATAATGTGAATAATGCACAAATAGAACAAAAAAGGCAAAATCTAGTTTTGAGAAATCAAAATGAATTAGAATTAACCGGTGTAAAAAAATTAATAAGTATGAATAATAATGAATTTGTCGTGGAAACTAATTTTGGAGATGTTTTTATAAAAGGAATCAATTTAGAAATGAAACAATTAGATACCGAAAAAGGTATAATTTGGATTAATGGTAAAATTATTGGTTTTGAATATCTTGATATTCCTAAAGTAAAAGAACAATCTTTTTTTAAAAAATTATTTAGATAATGCCAATTACAAAAGAATTTTATATAATTATTAGTTTAATTTTTTTTGGTATATATCTAATTTCTACTTATGATATCGTTCTTCAATTTCAAAATTTTTTTAGAAAAAAGAAAATTAAAACATATATAATTGAAATATGTTTTAATGTATTACAAATATTTATAACAATTAAGTTTTCACAAAATATTGCAAATGGTTATATTCCAGTATATTTCATTATTTTTTTAATTATTGGTGTAATTATATATTATTATACATCAAGGAATTTTTTAAAAAAAGAAATTCAAACATTTTTGGAATTTTATAAAAAATATGAACCAAAAATCAAAAACTTTTTAAAAGAATTCATTTATTCAAAAGAATTAATCAATTTAATAAAAAAAGAATTAAAAAGATATAAACCAATTTTTAATAAAAAGAAGGATAAATCTTAAAAATTATGTATTTCAAATTATAGATTTATCCTTATTATTTTTTAAAAAACAAATTTTTAAAAAATATAAGTCATTTAATTTGACAATCATTAAGCAATTTGGTATAATATTAAAGCATTGATATGCACTTGTTACCTGGAGGGGTAGCGAAGTGGCTAAACGCGGTGGACTGTAAATCCACTCTCTCCGAGTTCGATGGTTCGAATCCGTCCCCCTCCACCATTCTTATATTGGGGTATAGCCAAGCGGTAAGGCACCGGACTTTGACTCCGTCATTCGAAGGTTCAAATCCTTCTACCCCAGCCATTTATAACATTAAATTTTTTCACTCCTTATTTTGTACGCACTTAAAAGAAATTTTTAAGTGGCTTTTTTTATTTATAAGGATTATAAATAATAATGCTTTAATTATAACAAAATTAAAAAAATATGATATATTTATAAAAAACAAAAAGAGGTATAAAATGTCAGATTATTTATTAAAAACAATAGCCTTTGATAACCAAGTAAGAATTTTTGCTTGCGTTACAACTGATACAATTAATTATATTGGAAAAAAAATGGGATACTATCCAAGCGCATTAGATGCAGTAGGCAGAGTATTATCGATGGGTGTAATGATTGGTTCAATGTTAAAATTAGAAGAGACTGTTACAATTAGAGTTGAAGGTGATGGCCCAATTGGTAAAATAATAGTTGACGCGGATGCACATGGTCATGTAAGAGCTTATGCGGATAATCCAAGATGCCATTTTGAATATAGCGATAACCGTTTAAATGCTAAAGCTACAATTGGTCAAAGTGGTTTTATAAATGTCATAAAAGATTTAAAAATGAAAGAACCTTTTATTGGTTCAACGCCAATTATTAATGGAGAAATGGCTGAAGACTTTGCATATTATTTTTCCGTAAGCGAACAAATTCCAACCGCAATATCTTTAGGAGTTTTAGTTGATACAAATAATTTAGCGAAAGTATCAGGGGGATTTTTAATTCAACTTTTACCAAATACTACCGAAGAAGTAATTGAAAAAATTGAAAATCGCTTAAAAGTATTACCACCAATGAGCGAAATGTTATCGTCAGGAATGACTATTGAAGATATTATTTTAAATATAAGTGAAGATACAAAAATTTTAGAAAAAGTTCCAGTTGAGTTTAAGTGCAATTGTAGTAAAGAACGGTTTGAAAGAGGATTAATTTCTCTTGGAAGAAAAGAAATAGAAGAAATAATAAATGAAGATGGTCAAGCAGATACAGTTTGTCATTTTTGTAATACTCATTATTTATTTACAAAAGTAGAATTAGAAGAAATTGCCCAAAAAGCAATTATAAAAAAGGAGTAAGAATATGGATTTAAAATTAATGGAACGATTATTTAATATCGATAGCCCAACAGGTTACACTAAAGAAGTAATTAATTTTTTAGAAAAATATGTAAATGAGTTAGGTTTTAAAACAACAAAAAATAAAAAAGGAAATTTAATCGTTGATATTAAGGGTTCATCAGATTATGTAATCGGTTTAAGTGCTCATACAGATACATTAGGATTAATGGTCAAATCAATAAGAAATGATGGAAATTTAAATTTTACTAATATTGGCGGAATAATAACACCTACTTTAGATGGTGAATATTGTAAAATTTACACAAGAACTAATAAAGTATATACGGGTACTATTCTTTCAAATTATCCAAGTGCTCATGTTTATCCAAATGCAAAAACAGCCCCAAGAGATAATGATAATATGTATGTAAGATTAGATGAAAATGTAACATCACAAAACGATACAAAAAAATTAGAAATTGATAATGGTGATTATATTGCGGTGGACCCTAAATTCACTGTTACACAAAGTGGATATATCAAAACAAGATTTTTAGATGACAAAGCAAGTGTTTTTATTTTATTAGAATTATTAAAAAAACTAAAAGAAGAAAAAACAACTTTGCCAAATTCAGTAAAAATAATTTTTACTACATATGAAGAAGTAGGACATGGTTGTGCAAATATTCCCTATGTCGATGAACTTCTAGCAATAGATATGGGATGTATAGGTTTAGATTTAAAATGTACCGAAAAACAAGTATCGATTTGCGCAAAAGATTCTTCTGGTCCCTATGATTATGATATGATTTCAACATTAGTAAAACTTGCAAAAGAAAATAATATTGATTATGCAATCGATGTATATCCAATGTATTCTTCAGATGGTAGTGCTGCTTTAAGAGGCGGTAATGACATTAAGGCCGCATTAATTGGTTCAGGAATTCACGCATCACATGGAATGGAAAGAACACATATAGATGGAATCAAAAATACCCTAAATTTAGTATATGCATATATAACAAAATAAAAATTAAAAAGCCATATTAGATGTGGCTTTTTTTCGCTTTCCAAATAAGATTTTGGCCAATATGATTTGACAATAAAGTCAAAAAATAGTATAATAAATGAAACTAATAAAATATCAATAAAAATATATCATAAAAAAATGTGATTCATCGATATTTACTATTTAATATTTCAGTTTAGAATATTCATAAATTAATTAAACTATGAAAAGGAGGCTAATATGGGAATAAAGATTGAAACATATAATCTTCAAAAAATTAAAAATCGTAATAATTATAATAGAATTGTTAATGAAATAAAAAAAATTCCCAATGTGAAAGAAGTTCATATTAATAAAGGAATTGATTTACTATCAATCGAAACAGAAAATGAAATCAAAGAAGAACAATTATTAAAAGCAATTCATAAATTTGAAAAAAATGCAATAATTCAAAAAACAGAAAACAAAGAAATATTAAGAAAAGTTCTTTACTTAAAAGGATTAGATTGTGGAAACTGTGCTTTAAAAATTGAAAACTTAGCAAAAAGAGTAATGGATCATGAACAAATAATTGTTGACTTTGCGACTACAAGATTTATCATTGAAACAAAAGATCGAGAATTAATTGACAATATCTTTGAAGAAGTTGAAGCAGTAGCTCATAAAGTTGATCCAAGAATAATTGTTATGGAAGCACAAAGTAATAAGAGAAATCGTGAAGAAGAAGAGTACAAACCGTGGGATAAAACAATGACGTTAGTTGCAATTGGTGTTGTAATATTTTTAATTGGATTTATAATTTCGCATACGCTTGCTAATATTAATGGTACATTAGGTGATATTTTTTATTATCTAGGCTTAGCAATTTATTTAATAAGCTACATTCTTGTTGGAAATAAAGTCTTGAGAATGTTTTTAAATAATTTATGTCATGGACGTTTACTTGATGAAAATTTTTTAATGACTATTGCGAGTATCGGTGCAATATTTACATCTCATTATGAAGAGGCAATAATGGTAATGTTATTATATCAAATAGGTGAACGTCTTCAAGATTATGCAGTTCATAAATCAAGAAAATCAATTTCGGATTTATTATCGCTAGAAGCTGAAGTTGCCCATTTAAAAATAACAAATGAAATCACAGATGTTGACGTTGAAACAATTCTTCCAGGGGATATAATCGTCGTTCAAGTAGGTGAAATGATTCCATTAGATGGAATTATTATGAGTGGTAATACTACTTTAAATACAAAATCAATTACGGGTGAAGCAACACCAGTCTTAAAAAAGAAAGGTGAACAAGTATTAAGCGGAAGTATTAATATTGGCACAACAATTGAAATTAAAGTAACACATCCATATGGTGATTCAATGGTTACAAAAATATTAGATTTAGTAGAAAATGCAAGTTCAAAGAAAGCAAAAGCAGAAAATTTTATAACCAAATTTGCAAAATTTTATACGCCAATTGTTGTAATTTTAGCTTTAATTATTAGCATAATTATTCCTTTAATTGACTATAAAGTAGGCATAAGTAATTTAACTTTATTAAAAACATATCAAAAATATATATATACCGCAATGTCGTTTTTAGTAATTTCTTGTCCTTGTGCAATTGTTATTTCTGTTCCCCTTGCTTTTTTTGCGGGAATTGGTTTATCAAGTAAAAGAGGAATTTTAATAAAAGGTAGTAACTATTTAGAAACATTAACAAATGTTGAAAATATGGTATTTGATAAAACAGGTACATTAACAAAAGGGGAATTTGCGGTAAGAGAAATTGTTCCAAGTGATAGCACAATTTCCAAAGAAGAGGTTTTAAAAACATTAGCTTATGCAGAATTTTACTCAACCCATCCAATAGGCTTAAGTATTTTAGATGCATATGGAATTGACAAAATATTTCCAGAAATCATTGCGGATTACACAACAATGTATGGAAAAGGAATTAAAGCTACAATTAATGGAACTGTTGTATATGCTGGAAATGATCGGATGATTGCGGAAATGTTTCCTAATATTAAAATTGAAGAAAAAAATGGCGTTGTTTTATATGTCATTAAAGGGAAAAAGTATATTGGTCATATTGTAGTTGGCGATATCTTAAGAGAAGAAGCTAGTAACACAATTTATAATTTAAAACATAATAATATTAAAATTACAATGTTAACAGGTGATTCAAAAACAGCAGGTGATTATACAGCTAATTTATTACAAATAGACAATGTTTATTCAGAATTATTACCAGATAATAAAGTTCAAATAATTGAAGAAATTAAAGCGAAAAGCTCAAAAGGGAAAACAGTTTATGTTGGTGATGGAATAAATGATGCGCCAGTTATTGCCGCAAGCGACGTCGGAATTGCAATGGGAGGAACTGGTAGCGACGCAACTATAAAAATAGCTGATGTTGTTATAATGAGTGATAATTTAGATAAACTTGATGAATCGATAAAAATCGCAAAATACACTAAAAAAATTGTTACTGAAAATATTATTTTTTCTTTAGTTATTAAATTAATTGTCTTAATATTAAGCATCTCAACTTCTATTCCATTATGGCTTGCTATTTTTTCTGATGTAGGATTGTCACTTCTTGCAATCATTAATTCAATGCGAATAACTTCCTTTTTCAAAAAAAATGACGATATTAAGGAGATAAAATAAATGAAAAAAGAATTACAATATATTGGTAAAATTACTGGTACTTTTGGAATCAAAGGAGAATTAAAAGTATATTCAGAAAGTGATTTTAAAGAATTTCGCTTTAGACCAGGCGCTCATCTCATCCTTAAAAAAGCAAGAATTCATAAAGAAGTCGTTGTGTCAACAATGCGTTTCAATCAAAAAAATATTTTAATAACTATTGATGAAAAAAAAGATATTAATGAAGTAATTGATTTAGTTGGATTAGATATCTATACAACTGAAGAGGCACCATTAAATGAAGATGAAATGTATGTTGATGATTTAATTGGCTTAAAAGTATATAACCAAAATGAAGAATATTTAGGAATTGTAAATGATATAATTTCAATTCCAAGCAATGACATTTTAGAAGTAATTGATAATGAAAAGAAAATTCTCATTCCTTTTATTGATGATTTTATTGAATCGATTGATGAAGAAAAAATAATAATCAATGAAATTGAAGGATTAAGATAATGAAATTTGATGTTATAACGATATTTCCAGAAATAATCGAAGCCGTTATTAATAGTTCAATTTTAAAAAGAGCAATCGAAAAAAAATTAATTGAAGTAAATGTAATTGATTTTAGAAATTTCGCATTAGATAAACATAAACATGTTGATGATTATGCATATGGCGGCGGTGCTGGAATGTTAATAAGTGTTGAACCAGTTCATAAAGCTTTAACAAGCATCGAAAATTATGAAAAGGCATATAAAATAATAACAAGTCCAAGCGGGACAAAACTTGAACAAAAAGATGTAAAAAGATTAGCAGAAAATGATCATATAATTATTATTTGTGGTCATTATGAAGGAATTGATTATCGAATTAATGATTATGTTAATGAAGAAATTTCAATTGGTGATTATATTTTAACTGGTGGAGAACTTCCAGCTTGTATATTAATTGATTCAATAAGCCGATTAATTGAAAATGTTATATCAACTGATTCGTTAATTGATGAATCATTTACAAGAGGACTTTTAGAGTATCCTCAATATACAAGACCACTCGTTTATGATGAAAAAAAAGTGCCTGATGTATTACTTTCAGGACATCATGCAAATATTCAAAAATGGCGCCGTTTTATGTCTTTAAAAGAAACATATCATAAACGCCCAGATTTATTAAATAAAAATGAACTTTCAAAAGAAGATTTATACTTTTTAGAATTAATAAAAAATAATCAAGATTTAGAACTTAAATATTAAAAGGCTAAAAATTAAAAATGAATTATAGTCAAAAAGTATTAATTATATATATATTTGTATTAATAATGGCATCATTAATATCATTTATTTGTTTTGGAATTGACAAGCATAAGGCAATAAAAGGAAAAACAAGGATAAAAGAAAAACACCTTTTAGAAATAACGATTTTAGGAGGTTCAATTGGTTCAATATTAGGAAGAAATATTTTTAGACACAAAACAAACAAAAAATATTTTTCTCTTGTAATTAATTTCTCTTTTATTTCACAACTCTTTTTATTAATTGTAAGTATTTTAATGGTGATATAAATGAAAACACAAATAGAAAAATCGCATTCAAAGTTTTCAAATTTTAAATTAACACTTTTATCAATTTTTACGATTATTTTTATAACTTTATTTGTTTTATTAATAATTATATATCCAAAAATTCAAAACAAATATTATTATCCTTTATTAATAATAAATGCATTTTTAAGTCTGATTTGTTTAGTTTTATTTGATAAATTTACAAGATAATAAAAAAGGAAAACTATTCTTTTAAAGTTTTCCTTATTTTTTTAATTAATTTCATTTAGATTAATTCGAAATTCAGTAATTGTAATTAAATGTTTCTTATAAAGATTTCCAATTGCTCGTTTAAAAGCACTTTTACTGATTTTAAAATATTTATTAATTTCATCAGGACTTGATTTATCACCAATACCTATTGTACCACCATGTTTTTTTAAATAATTTAAAATCATATCGCTATCATCTAAGCGAATAATTTCTTTATTTGCAATTAATGTTCCATTATATGTATTTGAATCATTTTTGTGAATAATTTTCACTTCAACATTTTCGCCAATATGATAAGAATTTCTAATTAAATTGTGATGAACAAAAATTGAATTTAAATTTTCAGTAACAAGACCAATTCCCGCATCATTGATTTTATAGACAATAGCGTTAACTGTATTTCCGATTTCTATAGATGCTGTTTCAATAATTGAAGATTCAATTGCTGGCTTTAATGTTAATTGATCGGTTTTTAGTTTAATAACACAAAAAACTTTTTCACCAACACATGGCCATAATGATTCATTTTTTGGCAAATTGTCAGCACTAAATAAAATATCTTTTGCAATACCGATATTTACAAAAGCACCAACATGACTAATTACAGATACAACCTCACCAAAACCAGGTGTTGTTGTAGTAATAGATGGTGTTTCAGTTGTTGCACAAAGTCTCCGCTTTTGATCATAATATAAAAAAGCAGTAATGATATCGCCAACTTTAATAGGATATTTACATTGATTAAAATGTAAGAATATTTCTGTTTCAACACTTTCATCTAAACTTTTTAAAGTATATGCAATATCTGTTTGTTTAACAACTTTATATTTATCTAATTGTCCTATTTTTAAAGACATATATACCCTCGCTTTCTAAACAATAATCATTTTACAAAAAAATCTAACATTTGTCAAGCAAATAAGAAAAATAAAAAAATTAGTGTATATCAATTTAAAAAAACTTAAAAAAATGTTAAAATTAAATTAACAAAATTTATCAAAATAAAAGAAGGAGAAAAATATGGATGAATTAAAATTAATAGGATGGACATATTTTGAATGTGAATATCCTACACCAAAATTAAATAAAGATGAAATGAATAAGGTAATTGAATTAATCCAAAGAGATATTATTGAAAATGGATATATTTTTTCTGGTGCCGAACATCAAAAATCACTAACAGGCGTGCCTGTATTTTCAGATGGTACTTGTTTTAGAGCAAGTATGCGTTGTTGGGGTAGTATAATGGCTGACCTTTTTGAAGGGCCAAATGGTGAACCCCTATCATATATGGATTTTTATATGTCAGTTGAATGTGAATCTAATTTGCCAGATTATGAGGATATTGACATTAAACCAGCAATTGTTTCAGAAGAATCAGCAGGTTGTACTTTAAAAGCCGATCGACAACTAATCGATGAAGCAATTGAATATAATATGCCGCTAATGACCTTAGATAAAGTAGTAAAAAAATTATATGAAATGAAATTACAAGGAAAAAATGATAAAAACTAAAATATAGTTTTTGTCGTAGCTATGGCGAAAATGGTAGACGCGCTATCTTCAGACGGTAGTATTAATAATGTGCGAGTTCGAATCTCGTTAGCTACACCATTAATTGACAGTTGTTAGTCTTCTGATAAAGAGGGCTAATTTTTGATTTTGTATACTATAATTTTTACGGGAATTTAGACTTTATTAAAAATATTCCAAATTAACACTTTTATCTGTCAAAAAATATTCCTTTTTTTAATATTTTGCTATCAAAAAATATTCCTTTTTGTTGCAATTTTTTTAAAAAATAGTATAATATTATTGAGGATGATAAAATGATTAAAAGAAAACTATATGATTATTTATTAAATTGGAAGAACAATAAAACAAAAGATGCTTTACTAATAAAAGGAGCAAGACAAGTTGGAAAAACTTATCTGGTTAGAGAATTTGGAAAAAATGAGTATGAAAGTTTTATTGAAATAAATTTTTTGAAAAATGGACAGTATAAAGATATTTTTTTAAGCAATAATTTATCTGCTGAAGAAATATATAAAAGAA
>CAYVQA010000039.1:0-12288 GCA_964453965.1 uncultured Staphylococcaceae bacterium | reverse complement strand
CTTAAAAAAATTAATCAAAAAATTAAAAAAATTAATAATAAAATTAATTAAATTAATAAAATAATTAAAATTAATTAACATATTTATTGACAAAATATATAAAAAAGCGTATAATGATGATGAAGGTTGAGGTATAAAATGAAAAACAAAATTATAGGTAAATGCCCTATTTGTGCAGAAAATTTAATTGTATCAGAATTAACTTGCAATTGTTGTAATACAAAAATAAGTGGTAAATTTACGCTTTCAAAATTTGATTACTTAACTCCTAGTCAACAACAATTTGCTTTAGTTTTTTTAAAAAATGCTGGAAATATTAAAATGGTTGAAAAAGATTTAAATATTTCATATCCAACTGTAAAAAAGAATATGGAAGAAGTTATTGCTGCATTAGGCTTTGAAAAAACAAACATTATTGTTTCAGAAAAAAGAACCAAAGAAGAAATTTATAGAGCATTAAAAAATGGTGAGATTGATTTTGATGAAGCAGAAAAAATATTGGAGGAATTATAATGACAAAAGATGAATACTTAAAATTACTTAAAATTGAATTAGAAAAAAATCAAGTTGAAGATGTCGATTTAATTATTGAAAAATTTAATAAAAGATTTGATATTGCAAATGAAGCTGATATGACAATCGAAGAAACAATTGCAATATTAGGAGACCCACAAACTGCTGCAGAAAAGTATTTAAATAAAAACAAAAATAATCATAAAAAATATAATCTTAAAATTAATGATTCTATAATTGAAAATTTAAAAATTACCACTAATGATTCTAATATAATTGAAGTAAATGTAAGTGAAGATTTAATCAATCGTCTTGAAATAAAACACAGTGAAAATAGTTTAACGATTACTGATAAACAAACAAAACGTTTTTTTAGTGAAACAATTGGTGATTTAGAAATAATCATTGGCAAAAATATTGAATTTGATGATTTCATATTAGAATTAGTTAGCACTGATGTTGAAGTCGAAAATATTAATGCTAAAAATGTTAAAATAAAAGTAATTACTGGTGATGTTGATATTGAAAAAATAATTGCGGATAATTGTTCGATTTCAACAATTAGCGGTGATTATGAAATAAATTATTTAAAAGCAAATACACTAATCGCATCAACTATTTCTGGTGATATTGATGTTAATTATATTAACGTTGATGACGCAAAATTCTCTACAATTAGTGGTGATATTAGTGCGAAAGGTAAAATTAATAAACAAAATGGAATTTCTGTTAGTGGAGAAATTAATATAAAAGAATTTGAATAGGGAGAAAAAAATGAAGAACGAAGAAAAAAATTTTGAATTTGAAAGTGTTGTTATTAATGATGATGGAATCAATGTAAAAATTAGAAAAAGAAAAGGTAAATTAGCAAAAAAAATATCGGCATTAATGCCAATTCTTAGCGTTGTTACTTTTTTAGTACTAGGCTTTTGTTTTAATTTATGGCATCCAGGTTGGATTGTATTTCTATGTATTCCATTTGTAGAAATTATTATTGGTCTATTTAATAAAAAAGGTAAATCTTTATGGGTTAGCCTATCAGCTGTTTTTAGTGTAATAGTTTATTTATTATTAGGTTTTATTTTAAATGCCTGGCATCCGGGTTGGTTAGTATTTTTTCTAGTCCCAATTGTTGGGATTTTAGTTGATTAAATGAAAAAGTTTTTAGTAATTAGCGATAATTATTAAAAACTTTTTTCATTTTAAAACGATTTTAGATATATGCGTCAATAGTTTTGCTTTTTTATTAAGAATGTGGTATAATAAGAAAGATATAAGTTGATATAATTTGAGGTAATATATGAAAATAACCATTTTAGGAAGTGGTTCAAAAGGAAACTCAACATATGTTGAGACAAAAGAAACAAAAATATTAATCGATGCAGGACTATCATATCTTGAAACACGCAATAGACTTTTAATTAAAAAGATAGAATTAAAAAGGCTAGATGCAATTTTTATAACTCATGAACATACTGATCACATTGGAGGACTTGCAAGAATTGCATTATTGACAGATGCGAAAATTTATATTCATGAATCTTCATATTATAATATGCCTGAAAAAATAAGACTAAAAATAGATCCAAGAAATGTACATTTTATTGAAGATTTAAATAAATATCAAATAAACGATTTAACAATTATTCCTTTAAAAATGTCTCATGATACACAAAATTGTTTTGGATTTTTATTAAAAGACAAAAAAGGTTCATATGCACATATGACTGATACAGGAATTATAAAAAAAGATTATTTTGGGATTTTAAAAAAAATTGATACGATTTTAATTGAATCAAATCATGATTTAACATTACTTGAAAATAGCAATCGTCCATATTATTTAATAAAAAGGATTGCTTCTGACAAAGGTCATTTATCAAATGTAAAATGTGCGATGTATTTAAACGAAATTGTCAGCGATAAAACAAAAAGGATTATTCTTGCGCATTTAAGCGAAGAATGTAATGAACCAAGTTTAGCAATTGATGAAGTGAAAAAAGTTTTTCTTGAAAAACTACCATTTGAATTGTTAGTCGCAAATCAATACATTCCCTTAGATACAATTGAAATAGGTGAAGATGATGTATAAAATACTTTGTGTTGGAAAAATAAAAGATGATTACATTGTTAAAGGAATCGAAGAGTATTCAAAAAGAATAGTTGGCTTTACAAAGTTTACAATTCAAGAAGTAAAAGAAACAAATACTAATGATATCAAACATAATATTGAAACAGAAGGTAATGCATTATTGTCAAAAATTAATGATGAAGATTATGTTATTACTTTAGAAATATTAGGAAAATGTTTTGATAGTATTGAATTCAGTAAATATTTAGAAAACCTAAAAACATATGGCAATTCAAATATTGTATTTGTTATTGGAGGTTCAAATGGCTTATCAGAAAAGATAAAAAAACGTAGTAATTTAGCTCTTTCTTTTTCAAAATTTACTTTTCCTCATCAGTTAATGCGATTAATATTAGTAGAACAAATATATCGTAGTATAGCAATTGAAAAATCTTTGGAATATCATAAATAAAGGAGAAAAACAATGAATTTTTTAGTAAATTATTTAATTTTAATTATTGCAGCGGGGTTAACAGGATTTTATTTAACAAGTTTTATTATTAATTTAATCAGAACGAATAAAGTAAAAAAAGAATTATATAATAATCCTGCCACTTTAAAAGGAAACATTACAAAAATAATGGAACATAAGAAAAAAGTATATGTAAGGGTTAAATTTAGATCTCCAAGTAATAATATGGATTTTGAAAATGTTTTTGAATACTTTAAAGATGAATTTAATGATCAAGCAAAAGTTGGCGATGAAGTATTATTAACTTATCCCGAAATATCAAATTTAAAAAGAGTATATGCATTTCCAATGTTTTTAGAACAAGATAAAATAAAAATGCCAATTGGTGCAACAGTAACTGATTTATTACTTGTTGGTTTTGGTATTTATGTTTTAATTTCAATTGTTATTTCGATGGTTCAAGCTGGCGCTTTTACAAATAATATCAGTGTAACAGAAGTACACAATGCAATAATGCTTATATTATATGCGGTAATGCATTTATTATTATTATCATATGGAATTGACAGAATGATTAATGCGCCGATAGAAGACAATCAAAATTATTTGAAAATATATGGAATTCAATGTACTGCTCAAGTAAAAACATTTAAATTTGCTGGTTCAAAAAATGCTAAAGGTTTTAAAGAATCTCAAATGGAAATAGAATATTATAACGAAAAAGGCGAAAAAATTGAAACACGATGTGCTTCATATTATTATTCAGAAACACAAGAAGAATTTATCAATATTTTATATGATCCAAAAAATTATAAAAACGTTGTTTACGTTAAGAGTACTCCAAAAGAAAAAAAGAAAAAATAGAGGTTTTTAAAAATGGATTTTAAATTGGTAGCGGATTATCAGCCATTTGGTGATCAACCGAAAGCAATTGAAAAACTTGTAAATAATTTAAAAAATGGTATTAAAGAACAAACACTCCTTGGTGCGACAGGTACTGGAAAAACTTTTACAATTGCAAACGTAATTGCAAAAGTAAATAAACCAACACTCGTATTAGCTCATAATAAAACTTTAGCTGGGCAATTATATAGTGAACTTAAAAATTTTTTTCCTGAAAATCATGTAGAATATTTTATTTCATATTATGATTATTACCAACCAGAAGCATATGTTCCAAGCAAAGATATGTATATTGAAAAAGATTCGAGTATCAATGACGAAATTGATCAAATGCGACATGCCGCAACACAATCAATCTTAGAATATCGTGATACAATTATTGTTGCATCTGTATCGTGCATCTATGGAATCGGTGATCCTGATGATTATAAAAATTCAATGCTTGTTTTACGAAAAAATCAAAATATTGATCGTGATAAGATAATCGAACGGTTAGTCAATATGCAATTTACGAGAAATTCAGTTGGATTTGAACGTGGAACATTTAGAGTAAAGGGCGATAATATCGACATTTTACCAACAAGCGAAAGTACAGAAGGAATAAGAGTTACCTTGTTTGATGATGAAATCGAACGAATTGCTTTTTTTGACATTGCAAGTGGTAAAGTAATAAAACAAACAAATATTATAACGATTTTTCCAGCTACCCATTTCGTATTAAGTCCAGAAAAAAAGGATTTAGCAATTCAAAGAATTGAAGATGAATTAAGTGAACGAATTAAATATTTTGAATCAAGAGGCGAATTATTAGAAGCCGAAAGAATAAGTCAAAGAACTAAATATGATATCGAAATGTTAAAAGAAATCGGAAGTTGTTCGGGAGTGGAAAATTATTCGCGTCATTTAAGCCTTCGCCAAGAAGGAGAAACACCTTCAGTTTTATTAGACTTTTTTAAAAATGATTATTTAATGGTTATTGATGAATCACATGTTACAATTCCTCAAGTAAGAGGAATGTATAACGGAGACCGAAGTAGAAAACAAACATTAGTAGATTATGGTTTTCGTCTTCCATCTGCGTTAGACAATCGACCATTAAATTTTCAAGAATTTGAAAAAAAGATTGATCAAGTAATTTATGTTAGTGCTACTCCAGGTGAATACGAAATTACTAGATCAGATGAAATAATTGAACAAATTATTCGGCCAACTGGTTTACTTGATCCATTAGTTGAAGTTAGACCAACTAAAAATCAAATAGATGATTTAATCAAAGAAGTTAGAATACGAATTAAAAATAATGAAAGAGTTTTAATAACAACATTAACTATCAAAATGAGTGAAGATTTAACAGCTTATTTAAAAGAATTAGGAATTAAAGTTGCATATCTTCATTCAGAAATCAAAGCTTTAGATCGATTAGAAATCATTAGGAAACTAAGATTAGGTACATATGATGTTTTAATTGGAATAAACTTATTAAGAGAAGGATTGGACATTCCAGAAGTAAGCTTAATTACAATTTTAGATGCAGATAAAGAAGGATTCTTAAGAAGTGAAAGATCTTTAATTCAAACAATTGGTCGCGCCGCAAGAAATGCCCAAGGAAAAGTCATTTTATATGCCGATAATATGACTGATTCAATTAAAAATGCAATGAATGAAACCGCAAGAAGAAGAAAAATTCAAGCAGAATATAATGAAATTCATCATATTACGCCAAAAACAATCATAAAACCAATTGGCGAAGCGATGGTAACATTTAATGAAGTAAATGATGAAAAAACAGAAATTAAAAATTTTCAAGAATTATCAACAATTGAACAAAAGAAAATCCTTGAAAAAATTGAAAAGGATATGCGGCAAGCCGCAAGCGAACTTAATTTTGAAGAAGCTACGCGCTTGCGAGATATTTATTTTGAACTAAAATCAACAGGTGAAAAATATGGAAAAAGAAAAAAAACACACTAAAGTTATTTTAGGATTATCTGGTGGAGTTGATTCAGCTGTTTCCTTAATTAAATTAAAAGAAGAAGGATACGATGTTGAAGCTGTTTTTATGCGTAACTGGGATTCAACTACAAACAACGATTTATTAGGAAACCCTACAATCAACGATGATGTATGTCCTCAAGAAGTAGATTATCACGACGCAAAAAAAGTTGCAGAAAAATTAAATATTAAACTACATCGAATCGATTTTATTGAAGAATATTGGGAAAGAGTATTTAGCTATTTTTTAAATGAATATCGAGCTTTTAGAACCCCTAATCCTGATGTTTTATGTAACAAAGAAATCAAATTTAAAGCTTTTTTAGATTATGCGAATAGTTTAGGAACAGATTACATTGCAATGGGACATTATGCAAGAGTAATCCATACGAAAGATACTAGTTACTTACTTAGAGGAAAAGATTCTAATAAAGATCAAACATATTTTTTATGCCAAATTTCTCAACAACAATTAAGAAAAGCCCTTTTTCCAATTGGTGAAATGCAAAAAAGCGAAGTGCGTGAACTTGCAAAAAAATATGATTTAGAAGTTGCAGCTAAAAAAGATTCAACAGGAGTTTGTTTCATTGGAGAAAGAAATTTCAAAGAATTTTTAAAAAACTATTTACCAGCTTGCCCTGGAAATATGGAAACCGTTGATGGAAAAATAGTAGGAAAACATGAAGGAATTATGTATTATACGATTGGTCAAAGAAAAGGTTTGGGAATTGGTGGTCCAGGAGATGCATGGTTTGTCTGCGGAAAAGACCCCGCAAGAAATGTTTTAATTGTTGGTCAAGGTGATAATCAAGAATTGCTTTATGCAAATCGCGTAATCGTAAAGGATTTAAATTTATTTAACAAAGTTGACTTAGAAGCGAAAACTTTTGGTGCAAAATTTCGCTACCGTCAACCTGATACAATGGTTAATATAAAAGTGATTGATGAACATACAATTGAAGTAAAGACAGTAGAACCCGTAAAAGCAATTACCCCTGGACAATTTTGCGTTATTTATGATGGTGAATATTGTTTAGGTGGTGGGATTATCGATCAAGTGTATATGGATAATATAAAAAGGAGATACTAAATGAATATTACAGGAGCAATTAAACGAATCAATTTTTTTAATAAAAGTAGTGGTTTTACAATTGCTCTTTTTTTATTAAATAATGATTCTTTTAAAAAAGTTGAAGATTTAACCTTTAATAAAATGATTCCTATAATGGGAAATTTTGATCGTGAACCACAAATCGGCGAAGAATTTACTTTAACAGGTGAATTTTTTAATGATAAAAAATACGGATTAGAGTTTAAAATAACAAACTTTTCACGTTTAGAAATCCAAAGTGAAGAAACAATTATAAATTATCTTTCAAGTGATTTATTTGAAGGAATTGGAAAAGTAACAGCGCATAAAGTCGTAAGTGCCCTTGGACAAACCGCAATTCAAAAAATCATTAATGACGAAAAATGTCTTGAAAATTTAGGCCTTTCAAGAAAACAAATAGAAATCATTACGAATGGTATCGTCAAAGACCAAGCAAATCGCAGTGCAATCTTATTTTATCTAGATGGTGGTTTAACAATTGATTTAGCTTCAAAAATTGTAAATCAAATTGGTACCGATATAGATTTTATCAAAAGTAATCCGTATTATTTAATGGACCACATCGAAAGACTAGGATTTAGAAAAAATGATCTTTTTGCCTTAAGAATTGGTGTTAAAAAAGAAAGTTTAGTAAGAATGCGTGCATTAATAAAATTCTTATTAAAAGAAATACTTTACCAAAGTGGAAACACTTATATTTTATATGATGAATTACTAGAAAAAATAAAAAAGCATTATCAAACTGAAGATACATTATTTAATTATGATCATTTTAACCAGGCAATTAAAGATTTATTAAGTAAAGAAGAAATTATTATTCGTGAAGAACCTGAAAAAATCATCTTTGATTTTCATTTATATAAACAAGAATTAAGATTAAGTACGGAAATCGCTAAAATAATCTTAAATCAAAGGGGTTTTATTGAAAAATATTCTAAAACTTTAATTGACAAATATTATCAACAAATAATGGAAAAAATGAGTTTTCGCTTAAGTCCAAAACAAGAAGAAGCTGTAAAAACAGCTTTTCAAGAAAATATTATGATTATAACTGGTGGACCTGGTACAGGTAAAACGACAATCATCAAAGAAATATTAGAATTATATCGACTAATTCTTGGAAACAATGTAAAATTTGAACAAAATGTTGCATTGCTTGCGCCAACTGGTCGTGCCGCAAAACGCCTATCAGAAAGTTCTGGCCTTAGTGCATCAACGATTCATCGTTACTTAGGTTATAATGGAATGAGTTTTGAATTTAATGAAGACAATCAAAAAAATGAAAATCTCGTTATTGTCGACGAGACATCGATGATGGATTTGCCCCTTGCTTATCAATTAATAACCGCCATATCACCAAATGCAAGAATAATAATTGTCGGAGACGTTGATCAATTACCATCAATCGGACCTGGACAAATTCTTAAAGATTTAATTGATACATCAAAAATAAAAGTAATAAGATTAGATGAAATTCATCGTCAAAGTAATGGTTCAACTATCATAAATTTAGCAAGTGAAGTTAATCAAGGAACAATTACAATGCGAAATTTACAAAAAACACATGATTTTTCATTTATTGAAACACTTCCTGAAAATTTATTAAATAATTTAATTTATATTTTGAATGCATCATTACAAAAAGGATATAATATCCAAAAAGATATTCAAATTTTAATTCCAATGTATAAAGGAGAAGTTGGAATTGATAATATTAATAAAGTTGTTCAAAATATTGTTAATCCATTAAAGAAAAATGATAAAGAATTAAACTATCTTGGCAAAAAGTATCGAATCAATGATAAGATAATTCAACTAGTAAATCGACCAGAACACGGCATAATGAATGGTGATATTGGTTACATTAGTAATTTTATTGAAGGCGAAAAAGAAATTGAAGGAATTATTGCGGTATTTGATGATGTAAAAGTTGATATGGATTTAGAAATGCTTGCGGATATTAATTTGGCTTATGCGATTACAATTCATAAAGCTCAAGGCTCAGAATTTCCAGTTGTGATAATGCCAATTTCATCATCACAATATATTATGTTAAAAAGAAAACTTGTTTATACCGCAATTACACGCGCGAAACAAAAATTAATATTATTAGGCGATCCTAATTTATTAAAAACAGCTTCTTTAAGAATTGAACCACCACGAAATACAATTCTAAAAAAAGAAATTATTAAGCAAACATCAAATATTAAAATTATTAATGAAAAGGACACTAAAATAGAAGAAAATAATCCAATTTTCACAATTGATACACCAGTTGTAATTTATAATATTCCAATTACTGAAGAAGAAACTACTTTAGGTGAAGAAGAATTTTCCTTTGAAAATTTTGAAAAAGAAAATATTATATAAAAAGTATAAATATATTGTTTTTGCAAAAAAATAATATAAAGAGGTGATTAATTGATGAAAAAAATTATTCCATTTATGGCAGGAACTGCTGTAGGTTTAGGAATATGGGCATATACCCAAAATAAAAAAGATGTTAAAAAAATGTTTAAAAAAATGGCTGATGAAACAGAAGCCATGATGAAACAATTAAAGGAATTAACGAAAAAATGATACTGGCTAAGAAAAGTCAGTATTTTTTTTATTTTCACAAAAAAGATTAATAATTTTAAAACGATAATAAGAGTAAATTAAAAAGGGGAAAATATGAATTTAAAAAAACGGAAATTATATTTTTATTTACTATTCTTATTATTTTTAACTAGTTGTGATGATAATATAATTAATGATTACGAAAAAACAGAAATAATACCGTCATCAAATCAAATAACTGTATATCTATATGGCGAAGTAAAATATCCAGGATTATATAATATAGAAGAAAATAGCCATTTATATGAATTAATTAATTTAGCAGGTGGTTTTACGCAAAACGCAAAAATTGATAATATTAACCTTGCAAGAATCATAACAAATAACGAAATGATAATAATTGAAAAACTATCCATATCAAACGAAAATAATTTAATAAACATTAATACTGGAACAGTAGATGATTTAATGAAACTAAAAGGAATAGGCGAAACAAAAGCTTTAGCAATTGTTAATTATCGACTTGAAAATGGTCAATTTAAAAAAATTGAAGATTTATTGAATGTAAAAGGAATTAGTAAGTCATTATTTGATGAAATTAAAGATAAAATTACAATATAATAATATTAAAGATGACTTGTATTTAACACTATTTCTAATAGTTCCTTTATTAATCATTTTCAATCAAACAACATTTAAAAAAATCATTATTCCGTTGATTCTCTTAATAGTATTTTTATTACCAATTTTTAAAAAACAAAAAAAGATAATTTATTTATCAATTATCATAATAATCATAATAATTATACCAATAATAAGAAATGAAATAAATTATCATAAAAATTATAATTATTTTAATAATCACGAATTTAACGATGAATGCCAAATTATTGATTTAGTAGAAGATGATAATTATCAGAAAATAACATTTAAAAAAAATGGAATTCATTTTATTGGAACATTATATAATAAAAAAATTAATCTAAAGTTATTAATAGGAATGAAAGTAAAAGTAAAAGGAACTTTAACATATCCGAATAAATATTTTACTGATCCTGACTTTAATTACCAAGATTATTTAAAAAAACAACAAATTGTAGGAAAAATCGAAATTGAAGAAATATCAATTATCAATAAAAACATTTTATTTAAAAATGGTTCCATAAAGAATATCAATTTACTATTAAATCGTTTCATTAACAAAAATCATCCTTATGATAGTAAACAATTAATTAAAAATTTAGTTTTAGGAACAAATTCAATAAATACGGAAACAAAAAATAATTTAAATAAATTGGGAATCTCACATTTATTTGTTGTTTCAGGGATGCATTTTAGTGTGCTTATTTTAATATTTGATAAACTGTTTAAATTGCCATTTTTAAAAAATATAAAACATAAAAAATTAATAAAAATAATTTATTTATTATTCTATGTAATTATCACTAAATATACAATTTCAATTATAAGATGTTTTTTACAAAATATCATAAAATTATTTAATGAACAGCTTAACTTAAATAAATTCAATCAATTTACACTTAGTTTTTTATTAGCAATTATGATTCAACCATTTAGCATTTTCAGTACATCATTTCATTTAACATATATCATTAGTGGGAGTATTATTTTATTGATAGAAGTATTTAATAAGTTTAAAAATAAAATACTAAAAGCAATTTTAACAACAGTTTGCTTAAATTTAATAATTTTACCTTTTATTAGCAAATTAAATGGTTATATCAATTTATTAATTTTTATTTTTAATTTATTATATGTTCCTTTTATAACGATAATTATGTTTCCTTTTTCGTTCATAGTAATTGCTTTTCCATTTTTAAATAAAACATATTATTTAATTTATCAAATATTTCTTAAATCAATTGATTTTTTTAGTAATAATCAAATTATTAATTTTTTTAATATAATATTACCAAAAACTAATTCTTTATTTGTATTTATTTATTATCTAATATTGATTATATTTTTTAAAACGATAATAATGAAAAAGAAAAAAATGAAAGCTTGTATTAGTTTATTAATTATCTTAATGATATGGAATAATTATAGTTATTTTTATAGTAAATCAACTTGTGAATTTTTAAATGTAAAAATCGGTGATATTACAATCATTAAAGAAAAAAATCTAAAAAAAGTTATTTTAATTGATACTGGCGATGATGAAGAAGTAATTACCTATTTAAGAAAAAGTGGAATTAAGAAAATTGATTTAATTATAATTAGTCATCCAGATAATGATCATTTTGGTCAATTAACAAAAATCATAAAAAATTTTAAAGTAAAAAAGGTAATTATTGGACCATATGATACTAAAACATCATTGATTGTAAAAAAAGAAAAAATAAAAGTATTATTACCAAATGAATTACTAAAAATAAGCGACATTACAATAAAATGCTTAAGTCCTTTAAAAAATTATGGCAATACCAATGATAATTCATTAGTTTTTATATTAAACATTTATAATACATCAATTTTATTTACAGGTGATATCACAGAAAAAGTTGAAAAAGAATTGATTAAAAATTATAGAATTGATGTTGATTTATTAAAAGTAGCCCATCATGGTTCAATAACCTCATCATCAACCGAATTTTTAAAAAATATTCAATTCAAAAAGGCAATTGCGATGAATGGTTATCAAAA
>CAYVQA010000038.1:0-12359 GCA_964453965.1 uncultured Staphylococcaceae bacterium | reverse complement strand
GTTGGTGTCATGTATATGATTAAACTTGCTCATATGGTTGATGATAAATTACATGCACGTAGTGAAGGACCATACACTTTAGTAACGCAACAACCATTAGGTGGTAAAGCTCAAAATGGTGGACAACGTTTCGGAGAAATGGAAGTTTGGGCCTTAGAAGCATATGGTGCTGCTTATACATTACAAGAAATGATGACAATCAAATCTGATGACATCATCGGAAGAAATAAAGTGTATAAAGCAATTGTTGATGGTGAACCAATGCCAAAACCTGGTATTCCTGAAGCCTTTAGAGCATTAATTAAAGAAATGCAAGGATTAGGATTAAGTGTAAAACTAATTGACCAAGATGGTAATGACGTTGCAAATAAGAGTTTAGTTGATCAATTCGCAGAAGCAAAAGCTAGTGTGAAGAAACTTTAAGAGGTGAATTCATGGGAAATATGAATACAAAAAAATATCAATATATTCAAATTGGTATTGCTTCACCAGAAGAAATTCGTAGTTGGGCATATCGTCCTGAAGATGGATTTTACGGTGAAGTAAAAAAGCATGAAACCATCAATTATCGTACACAAAAACCTGAAAGAGATGGTTTATTTTGTGAAGTAATTTTTGGTCCAACTAAAGATAATCAATGTGCCTGTGGACGCCAAAAGAAAAGTTTAAATGGAGAACACCGAATCTGTGAACGTTGCCATGTTGAAATAACAGAAAGCAAAGTTCGTCGTGAAAAGATGGGATACATTGAACTTGCTGCTCCGGTAGTTCATACTTGGTATCTACGTAATACACCTAGTAAAATAGCAATTTTACTAGATATGAAAACAAAAGATGTTGAAGATATCGTTTATCTTGCATCATATATTATCACTCAAGTAAGTGATGATTATCAACCTGAAGATGAAGAAGAAGCTACATTATATGTTGGAAAAATCATTACTGAACAAGAAAATGCTGCTTTGAAACGTCGTTATTTTGGTAAATTTAAAGCAATGACTGGTGCCGAAGCAATCAAATATTTATTAAAACAAATAGATCTCCAAAAGATTGCTGATGACATTGAAGCTGAATTAAGAATCGCACCAAAAGGTAAAAAAGAAAAACTAATCAAAAGATTAGAAATTACAAAAGCATTCTTAGAATCAGATAACAAACCAGAATGGATGGTAATGGATGTTATTCCAGTTATCCCACCTGATTTACGTCCAATGGTTCAACTTGATGGTGGACGTTTTGCGACAACCGATCTAAACGATTTATATCGTAGAATTATCAATCGTAATACAAGACTTCGCAAACAATTTGAAGTTAGAGCACCTGACTTGATTGTTAAAAACGAAAAACGTATGCTACAAGAAGCAGTTGATGCTTTAATCGATAATTCAAAACGAAATAAAAGAATGGCAATGGAAAAGAATCGTCCACTTAAGTCTTTATCAGATATTCTTCGCGGTAAACAAGGACGTTTCCGTCAAAACTTATTAGGAAAACGTGTTGACTACTCAGGACGTTCAGTTATCATCATTGGACCAGATTTAAAAATGTACCAATGTGGTATTCCAAGAGAAATGGGATTAATTCTTTTCAAACCATTTATTATTAACTATTTAAGACAAAAAGAACAAGAAGAAGCTTTAAAAAATCCGCTTGAAGTTGTTCAAAAAACAGAAAAAGCCGGAATTAGAAAAGCAAAAGAACTAATTGAAAGAGGAGCTCCAGAAGCAATTGAAGCTTTAGAAAAAGTAATCGTTGAACACCCAGTTTTATTAAACCGTGCGCCAACATTACACAGACTTTCAATTCAAGCATTTGAACCTAAATTAGTAGAAGGTAAAGCAATTAGACTTCACCCGCTAGTTACAACAGCCTTTAACGCTGACTTTGACGGTGACCAAATGCCAATTCACGTACCGCTTTCACAAGAAGCTCAAGCCGAAGCAAGAATGCTAATGCTTGCCTCAAAAAATATCTTAGCACCAAAAGATGGAAAACCAATCGTTACACCATCACAAGACATGATTCTTGGAAACTACTATTTGACAATTGAACGTAGTCAACCAGATCGTGAAGGCCGAGCATTTAAAGATATCGATGAAGCAGAACATGCTTATGAGGAAGGTCTAATCGACTTCCATACAAGATTTGTTGTTCCTGCACGTTCAATTGGTAAAAACTTTGTTAGACTTGATGAATCTGAACCCGATTATGAAGAAAAAGTACGTTTAAATGAACAATTAAAAGATAAGTATTTAATAACAACTTATGGAAAAACAATCTTTAATCGAATTTTCCCTGATTCATTCTCTTATGTGAATGTTCCAAAAAGAGAAAACTTAACTGAAGGTACACCACTTGATTACTTTATTGATAAAGGTCAAAACTATAAAGAAATTATTGCTAAAAAACCTTTAGCTGAGCCAGTTAAGAAAAAATTCTTATCAATAATTATTAGTGAAGTATTCAAACAAGCAAAACTTGCAGAAACTTCTAAAACACTAGACAAAATGAAAGATATTGGATTCTATTATTCAACTCTTTCTGGTATAAGTGTTTCAGCATTTGACGTTATTATGGTTAAAAATAAACAACAAGTGCTTGAAGATGCAGACGAAAAAGTTAAAAAATATAATCGTTTATATGAACGTGGTCTATTAATTAATGACGAACGTTATCGTAACGTTGTTAAAGTTTGGACAGATGCGACTGATACAATCATGAAAGAAATTAAAGAACTCATGAGTAAAGACGCAACAACTAATGATATTTTCCTAATGGCTGATTCAGGAGCCCGTGGTTCATCATCAAACTTCTTACAACTTGCTGGTATGCGTGGACTAATGGCAAAACCAAATGGTCAATCAATGGAAATTCCAGTTCGTGCATCATTCCGTGAAGGTTTATCAATGTCAGAATTCTTTATTTCTACCCATGGTGCCCGTAAAGGTTCTACCGATACTGCCTTAAAAACAGCAGAATCTGGTTACTTGACAAGACGTTTAGTTGACGTAAGTCAAGATGTAATAATTACATGTGTTGATTGTGGAACTGATAAAGGTATGTATGTTGATGATATTTGGCCAGATAAATCTGGTGTCGTTGATAAGAGTCATGATCCTCTTGTACCACTTAATGACCGTATTTTAGGACGTTATTCTGCTGAAAGAATTGTTGATATCGATGCTAATGGCGATGAATACATTGTCGTTGATCGTGATGAATTTATTAATGAAAAAGTTGCATCAAGAATTATTGAATATCGTAATCGTCGCTTTGGCAAACCTGGTTCTGCAGATGACAAATTCCCAGGAATTAAAATTAGAACAATATTAACATGTAATGCGCCAAACTTATCTGGCGGAGCGCATGGTTGCAATACTGCAAATGGTGTCTGCGTAAAATGTTATGGCTCTGACCTTTCAACAACGTTACCAGTTGAAAAAGGTGAAGTTGTCGGAATTGTTGCAGCACAATCAATTGGTGAACCGGGTACCCAATTAACGATGAGAACTTTCCACTCAGGTGGGGTTGCCGGTGATGACATTACTCAAGGTTTACCACGTATTCAAGAATTATTTGAAGCAAGAGAACCAAAAGGAAAAGGTATTATTTCTGAAATTAAAGGTGTTGTAAAAACCATCAAACATAATGAAAAAGAGAATCGTGTGGAAATTACAGTTTCAAATGACCATAATACGATTAGCTATATGACTGATAGTGGTAAAGCAGCTGTTGTATCTGAAGGTCAAGTTGTTGAAGCTGGTACACAAATTTCTGAAGGATTAGTTCATCCAAAAGAATTAATCCGCGTATCAACTGTTCAAAATGTTGAAGCTTACATATTAAAAGAAGTTGAAAAAGTTTACCGAAGCCAAGGGGTTGAAATTTCTGATAAACACGTTGAAATAATCATTAAGCAAATGTTACAAAAAGTATTAGTAATTGATTCTGGTGATAGTAACTTATTACCTGGTGCTTATATTTCTCGTTCTGAAATTTATAAGATTATTAAAAATTGCTATGAAAATGGTAAACGTGTTCCAGTTGTAAAACCAGTTATCTTAGGTATTACTAGATCATCTTTAAAAGCTGATTCATTCCTTTCAGCTGCATCATTCCAAGAAACAACAAGAGTTTTAACAGAAGCTGCAATTCGTGGAAAGAAAGATATGCTTGAAGGATTAAAAGAAAATATTATTATTGGTGGATTAATTCCTGCTGGTACAGGATTAGTTGATGAAGTAGATGTTGAAGTTCCGACAAATGAAAATGTCAATGAATTACCAAGATTCTAATATGTAAAAGAGGCCCCATTTTTTGGGGCCTTTTAATAATGTAAAAATATAGCAAATTCAATTATTTCGATTAAATGAGCATAAAGTAATATCAAAAATTAATTATTATTTTAATTGTAAATATAATTTGGTTAGTGCTCTTTTTTCAATTCTTGAAACATAACTTCGACTAATGTTTAAACTTTTTGCGATTTCTTTTTGCGTTTCAATCATCATTCCATTTAAACCGAACCTTCTTGAAATGATGTCTAACTCTCGTTCATTTAAAACACTCAATGCTTGTTTTAATCTTTTTGAATGCTCATCGGAAATGATTCTTTCTGAAGGAATAGGACTTGTATCTTCAATAATGTCACAAAGCTTTATTTCATTTCCTTCTTTATCTTCACCAATCGCCGCATAAAGTGAAGTTACATCTTTATGTTTTTTGTTGCTTCTTAAATACATTAAAATTTCATTTTCAATGCAACGTGAAGCATATGTTGACAATTTTGTTGCTGTGTCGTGTTTATAGGTATCGACTGCTTTAATTAAACCATATGCGCCAATTGATAATAAATCATCTTTATCAATTTTCGTATTTTCAAATTTTTTTACGATATGAGCTACTAATCTTAAATTATGTTCAATTAAAGCATTACGTGCTTCTAAATCCTTATTCTTTAATCTAATTAAATATTCTTTTTCTTCTTCCGGCGTTAAAACTTCGGGAAAACTTTGCGAGTTAATACTCCCTAAAAGTGGAAGAAAAAATAACGACAATAAAGAAAAAATAACAATCACTCCTTAAAATTAAAAAATCTAGATTATCAATAGGTTTGAAAAAAATATAAAAATTTAGTATAATATATTTAATGAGATTAATAAAAAAATATTTTACAATAGGAGAAAAAATGAAATATTTACCAACAATGGTTGTTGAAAAATTTAATCAAATCGACTTTGATAAATTATATTCAGAAAATAAAAAAATCATTCTTACGGATTTAGATAATACCTTAATTGATTATTCTGTCAAAGAGCCAACTGAAGAATTAATTGAATTGAATAAAATTATTAAAGAAAAAGGTTTTAAAATATACATTATATCTAATAATTCAAAAAAGAGAATCGAAAAATTTATAAAAAAATTTACAGTTGATGGATATCTTGCGAAAGCCCTAAAGCCATGGAAAACAAAAGTAAATAAATATTTGAAAAAAAATAATATTAATAAGGAAGAAACAATTTTCATTGGTGATCAATTATTAACAGATATAAAATGCGCTAATAGCTTAAATTTAGATAGCATTTTAGTTCGCTCAGTCAGCCGCAAAAGTGAAAAATGGTATACAACGATTAATCGTTTGCGCGAGGGTAAAATCTTAAAAAAAATCAAAAAAATAAATCCTAAAATATATAATGAGATAGAAAGGTTAAATAAATAATGAGTAAATGTATTGGGTGTGGAGTAAAAATCCAAACAAGTGATTCAACTAAAAAAGGGTATTTGCCTGAAATAATTTTAATTGAACAAGGTGAAGAAGTATATTGCAAAAGATGTTATGATATTCGTCATCACAATAAACTTTATGATACTGTTATTACTGAAAAATATTATTATCAAAATTTAGGCTTTATAAAAGAAACTAAATCATTAATTATTTATTTAGTTGATGTTTTAAATATTGAAACGTCATTTATTCCTAATTTAAAAGATATTGTGGGAAATAATCCAATACTAATTTTGATAAATAAGATTGATGTGATGCCAAAGTCTTTAAAATTAAAAAATATCGAAAAATATACCTTTGACATCGCAAAAGCAAATAAATTAAATGTCATTGGAATAATGTTAATAAGTTCAAAAAATAAGAAAAATATTGGCGAAGTAATCGATCGAATCAAACACTTAAGAATCAAAAAAGATAAATCAGCTTATTATAAACCAGGATATAAAGTTGGCGTAAGCGAAGTCAAAAGGGAAAAACGTTTTGATGATTGTTACGTTATGGGGTGTACAAGTGTTGGAAAATCAACTTTCATTAATGCATTAATCGAGTATAATAATCCAAATATTAAAAATCGTTTAACAACTTCAGACCAATATCATACTACTCAAGATATGATAAAAATCCCCCTAGAAGACAAGAATTATATTATTGATACTCCGGGAATTATTAATAAACAAAGTTATTCAGCTTATTTAGACCATCAATCACAAAAAATAATTACCCCAACAAACTATATTAAACCAAAAACATATCAATTAAATCCAAAACAAACAATTTTTATCGGCGGCCTTGCGCGAATTGATTTTTTAGATGGTGAAAATATTAGCGCCTCATTTTATTTAGCCAATAATTTATATCTTCACCGAACAAAATTGGAAAAAGCTGATAGCATAATTGAAAAAATGACATACAATGCTGCAAAAGAACAAACTAATAATTTATTAGTTCCGCCGTTTACTAATATGGAAGTAAAACGCTTAGGAACTTATAAAAGCGAAGAATTTACAATTTATGATACGACGTTAAAATCATATGATTTAGAATTCCCAGGTTTAGGATTTGTTCATCTTAATGGAAAAAATGTCAAAATTAGAGTATCATCACCAGCAAATATTAAAATAAAATTACGAGGAAGTATTATTTAAAAAATGGAAAATTTGAATATTTATCAAGATATTTTAAAACATTTTCAAAAATATAACAAAGAACAACGCTTTGAACATTCGAAAAACGTTG
This sequence comes from uncultured Staphylococcaceae bacterium, assembly GCA_964453965.1. GTDB lineage: Bacteria > Bacillota_I > Bacilli_A > ML615J-28 > CAG-313 > CAYVQA01. Next base: position 5,335 of record CAYVQA010000038.1, on the reverse strand, counting down.
TGAAAATGGCTCTAGAACTAAATGAAATTCATAAATTATATCTCAAAAAAAGTCAAATCATTTTAGCAGGTTTACTCCATGATTATGCAAAAGCATATTCAGAAGAATTACAAAAAGAATTTTTAATTAAACAATTATCAGATGAAACAATAGATGTAGACAAAGAAGAAATCTTAAAAGCACCACTTATTTGGCACGGCTTTATTTGTCCAGCTATTATCAAAGAAAAATTCAAAATTTATGATCCTATGATTGATGATGCAATTTTTTATCATACAACGGGAAAGCCAAAAATGAATGATTTAACAAAAATTATTTTCTTAGCAGATTATATTGAACCATCAAGAACTTTTGCAGAATCAAAAATAGTAAGAGAAATAGCCTATCGTGATTTAGATGAAGCAGTTTTGAAATGCTTAGAAAACACAATTGAACATTTAAAAAACAAAAAAGAATTTATTTATCCTTTAACATTAGAAACTTATCATTATTATCAAAATAGGAGAAAAGAATGCTAAATAACGTCTTAAAAATATTAGAAAAAGCAATAGTCAATGATACGGTTGTTTATGATGTAAAATCAATAACACCTTATTATGATTATGTGGTGATTTCAAGTGTAAATTCAAATCGTCAAGGCGCCGCCGCAATCAATTATCTAAAAAAAGATATTATTGAGTTTGGTGGAATTGTTAAAAGTGTAAGCTCTTCGAATGATAGTGGTTGGTTTTTGATAGATTTAAATGACATCATCGTTCATATTTTTGTTGGGGAAGAACGAAAATATTACAATTTGGATGGATTATATTTTCATTTACCAAAAAAAATAATTGAATAAAACAACATAATAGGCAAAAATTTAATTATTAAGTCATATAATTTTTTGAAAGGAAAGAATATGAAATTAACAGAATTAATGTCAAAAGATATTATAAATGATGAAGATGGCGCAAAACTTGGTAAAATTATTGATTTAGAATTAGATACAACAACTGGGATAATTCAAAATGTAATAATAAATCAACGTTTACGGTTTAATAATTTATTTTCCAATAAAGAAGCTGCTTTCATACCTTATAATAAAATATTAAAAATTGGTAATGATGTTATAATTGTCGATTACCCTAAAAAAATTAATAAAATTACAACCGAAAATTAAGAGGAATTAATGCTTAAAATCGAAACATTATGTGATAAAATGGCAAATACTTATTTAATAAGTAATGGGAAAGAACTTTTAATCATCGATCCTGCCATTGAAGTACGGACTATTAAACAAATAATTAATAAATATTATCAAAAACAAAATGTCGTTGGTATTATTTTAACCCATGGTCACTATGATCATTTTACTTATTTACGGGAAACAAAAGAAGAATTTAATTGTGATGTGTATGTTTCTAAAAACGACTATTCAAAACTAAATGATTTAAATTTATCATGTGCAAATTTATTTGGCCTTCAAAAATTAAATCAATTTAATGGCCTAGTTAAATTTCTTTCGGAAGGAAAAATACAAATATCGAACTTTGAAATAAGAGTAATCTTTACTCCAGGTCATACAAATGGTTCTATTTCTGTTATAATTGGAAATAATATTTTTACAGGTGATACTTTATTTTTAGATGGCGTAGGAAGAACTGATCTACCAACTGGAAATGTAATTATGCTAAATCAAAGCCTAAAAAAATTAATGACTTTGAAAGAAAACTATCAAGTATTTCCTGGCCATGGCCAACCAACAACACTTGAAGATGAAAGAGAAAATAATTATTATTATCAAAAAATAAAAAATAATCGATACTAAAGGAGCAACCATATGAAACTATTTAAAGTATTTATAAGTGCAATTCTAGCGGGAATTTTGATTGGTATTGGTGGATGCGTTTATATTGCTTATCAAGCAAAATCATCGTTTCTAGCATCGTTACTATTTTCTTTTGGATTATTTACAATCATAATGTTTAATTTACATCTTTATACAGGTAAAATAGGTTATCTTTTTGAAAATGAAAAAAAATATTTTCTTGAATTATTCATTATTTTTATTGGTAACTCAATTGGCAGTATTTTAATGGGACTTGTATTAAGATGCACAAGATATATTAAAAATTATCAACAAACAATCGATAAAATAGTTAATATTAAAATGAATGATAATCTTTTAAGCATTTTTATTCTTGCGTTCTTATGTGGAATTATGATTTATTTTGCGGTTGAAGGCAGTAAAATCATAACTTCTGGATTCCCAAAAACTTTTGCGATTGTTGTTCCAATTATTATTTTTATTTTATCGGGCTTTGAACATGTAATTGCTAATATTTTTTATTTTACTGTAAGTGGAACGTATGAAATAAAAATGCTATTGTATTTATTTGTTATGTTAATAGGGAATAGCTTAGGTTCAATAACAATTTGGGGCCTTAAGAAACTGATGACATCTGAAGTGGTATGAAAATATCACTTTTTTTGCATATTATGTGAAATTAATCATAAAATAAAGTGAAAAATAAAAAAATTAGCACTAAACACTTGACAGTGCTAACAAAAAAGAGTATAATATAAGTGTTAAAAGAAATGGAGGTAATTAAATGATATCTAATCGACAAAAACTAGTCCTTATTGCGATAATTGAAGAATATGTCAAAACGGGAGAACCGGTTGGATCTAGAACGTTATCTAAACGTCCAGAATTACAATTTTCCTCCGCCACACTACGAAATGATATGGCAGATTTAGAAGATTTAGGATATTTGGAAAAAACCCATATTTCCTCTGGAAGAGTTCCTTCAGAAAAAGGATATCGACTTTATGTTGAAACAATTTTGAAAGAAAAAACTTTAGAAGAAGATAATTCATTTCCAATGATTGATGAAATTTTTGCAAAATATGAAAATTCGAAAGAACAGGCAATTAGTGAATCGATGGCACTTGTTTCCGATATTACTAATTATGCAAGTATTGTCTTAGGTAATTCGGCTCAAAATTCACGAATAAGAAAACTTGAATTTGTCTCATTACAAGGGCAATATGCAATTATATTAATGATTACTGATCAAGGCCATGTTGAAAGCAAACGAATTATTGTTCCTGATGGTATAAGCGTTAAAGAAATTGAAAAAGTCGTTGAGATTCTTGATGAAATTTTCCACAATCATTTTGTAAGTGAAATTCCTAATCTAGTGAATACTGAATATTTAACTGATGAAATCCGTGATTTTATTAGATACCATGAATCATTAGTGGGTGTATTTATTAATGCCTTTTCACAAATGGCAAAAGATAAATATTTAGTTACTGGGCAAGCAAATATTTTGGCTCAACCAGAATTTCAAGATATTGAAAAAGTTAAAGACTTATTTCAAGCAATTGAAAGAAGAGATATTTTAAAAGTTATTGAAGCAGATAATGATGGAATAACAATCAAAATTGGTCAAGAAAATGAAGTCCGCGCAATGCAAGATTGTACAATTATCACAGTTCCTTATGAAGCCAACGATGGAAGCAAAGGAAGTCTATCAATTCTTGGTCCAACGCGAATGGAATATGAAAAAGTTATTCCTTTATTAGAATATATTGCTAAAAATGTAAAGAAAATTATTTAAGGAGGTAAAGAATGGACGCTCATAATCGCTATCGTGAAGAAGAATTAGAAGAAGAAAAAGTAAATGAAGAAGAAACTATAGACACAACTGAAAAAGTAGTAGATGATGCTAATTCTCATACCGATGATGAACTAAATGAATTAAAAGAAGAAGTAAAAAGACTAAATGAAGCACTACTTAGAAATCGTGCAGATTTAGAAAATTTTAAAAGAAGAACACAAGAAGAAAGAATCAAAGAAAGAAAATATGCACACCAAGATTTATTTGAAGATTTATTAGAAGTTATTTCGATTTTTGATTCAGCTGTTAATGTGGAAACTGACGATCCAAAATTAAAGAAATTTCTAATTGGGTTTAAAATGGTTAATAAAAATTTCAATCAAATTTTAGAAAAATATGGTGTTAAAAAAATTGAAGCAATGAATCAAAAATTTGATCACAACTTCCATGAGGCAGTTGAAGAAGTTGTTAATGATGATGTTGAACCAGGCACAATTGTTAATGTACAAATCAATGGATACTGTTACAAAGATCGTGTTTTAAGACCAAGTAGAGTAATTGTAAGTAAAAAATCATCTGAAGATGCGGATGTAAAAGATTCATCAAATGAAAATTTAGAAAATTAATTTGGAGGTAATTTATTATGAGTAAAATTATAGGTATTGACTTAGGTACAACAAATTCATGTGTATCGGTTATGGAAGGTGGAGACGCTAAAGTAATCGTAAATGCGGAAGGATTTAGAACTACTCCATCTGTAGTTGCATTTAAAAATGGGGAAATAATCGTTGGTGAAAATGCTCGACGTCAAGCTGCAACTAACCAAGATACTGTTTTCTCAGTAAAACGTCATATGGGTTCTGATTATAAAACAAGTATTAAATCAACTGGTAAAAGCTATACACCACAAGAAATTTCGGCAATGATTCTTCAAAATTTAAAGAAAACTGCTGAAAATTATTTAGGCGAGAAAGTTACAGAAGCTGTTATTACTGTTCCTGCTTACTTTAATGACGCTCAACGTCAAGCAACAAAAGATGCTGGTAAAATTGCAGGTTTAGAAGTAAAACGTATCATAAATGAACCAACTGCAGCTGCACTAGCTTATGGTATTGATAAAAAAGACACAGAACAAAAAGTATTAGTTTATGACTTAGGTGGTGGTACATTCGACGTATCAATCCTTGACTTAGCCGATGGAACATATGAAGTATTAGCAACTGCTGGTAATAATCGTTTAGGTGGAGATGACTTCGATAATCGTATTGTTGAATGGATTATTGCAGAATTTAAGAAAGAAGAAGGCGTTGATTTACATAATGATAAAACAGCCTTATTCCGTTTAAAATTAGAAGCAGAAAAAGCTAAAAAAGAATTAAGTAATATGTCACAAACAGAAATCTCAATTCCATTTATTACAATGAATAATGGTAATGCTTTACATGTTAACTTAACATTAACAAGAGCAAAATTTGAAGATTTAGTTCGTGATTTAATAGATTCAACAACAAAATCAGTTCAACAAGCATTAAGAGATGCAAAACTTAAAGCAAGCGATTTAGACCAAGTATTGTTAGTTGGTGGTTCAACTAGAATTCCAGCTGTTCAAGAATTAGTTCGTCGTGAACTTGGCAAAGAACCTAACCGTTCAATTAACCCTGACGAAGTAGTTGCAATGGGTGCAGCTATTCAAGGTGGCGTTTTAGCTGGTGATGTTAAAGATGTATTAT
>CAYVQA010000037.1:0-12487 GCA_964453965.1 uncultured Staphylococcaceae bacterium | reverse complement strand
ATAAAGCAATCAATTTGACTAAAAATAATTTAAAGCATATAATATTAGAAATAAGATACAGAGTAATTAATAAGCGTTAAGTGCTTCATTATGGGAGTATGATGGAGACGAACACTTTTAAAGTGGCGGTTTATTAATGTTTCCGCTGTTTAAAATAAGCGGATCTCTTTATTTATTAGGAGGTCTTTTTTAATGTCTAATTTATTTAAATATCTAGTAAAGAAAAAAATAACAATTTTTATAATATTGATTGTTTCCGTATTACTTGGTATTTTTATATCAAGAATAAAAACATATCTAAATGCTTATTACACCGCATCATTTGAAATAATTAATGATACACACTTTGATTATGAAAAATTAACGACAAATGATTATTTAGAAACGATTAAACAAAAAGGTTATAATAATAAAACAAAAACAAATAAATATGAAAATATAAATGTTTCGAAAATGTTAAAAAATAATGATTTTATAATCACTAAACAAGAAGAAAATCTTTATGAAATAAAAACAGCATATAAATATTATGATATCTTTTTCATTACTTCTTCAAAAACTTTAGGAACTCGTTCTAAAATGTTTATAAAAGATAGTATTATTAATTTAGTTGGCGAAGAAAATGTAGAATTTAATGATCCATTAAATATTGTAAAACTTCACAAAAAAACAAATGATTATATATATGCATTATATTTTTTATTAATTGGCTTTGTTTTTTCAATGCTATTTCTCACAATCACTTATTACAAAAAAGAAGAACAAAAAATACCATTTATTTATGATAATGAAAATACATACAAAACTATTTTTCATAAAAATTATTTTAAATCATCATTTAAAGCAATAAAAAATACAAAAGATCTCACAATCATTGGTTTACTTTTTGGAATGATGATTGTTTGTAAATTTATTCCGTTACCAAGTGGCTTTGGTGATTTAGGAATATCATTTACATATATCTTTTTTGCGATAATATCAATGATTTACGGGCCTTTTTATGGTTTTTTAATAGGTATTTTATCAGATACAATTGGATTTATTATTAGACCAAGTGGTTTCTTTTTTATCGGTTATACACTTCAAGCCGCATTATCGGGAATGATCTATGGTATTTGTTTATATAAAACAAAAGTAAATTATGGAAAAGTGTTATTATCTAGAATCTTAATTAATATGTTGATGAATGTTTTATTAGGATCTATTTTATATGCAATAGTTTTTACTGATTTTAAATTTCTAAGTAAAGATTTCAATGAATTTGTTAAATCATATGCGATTTACTTTTCTTTACCCAAAAATTTATTTTATTTATTACCACAATCAATTCTTTTATATTTTGTCATAAAAAAGGTATCACCAGTCTTAAATCATTTTGAACTGATGAATGATGAAGTATATAATCATATAAAAATATTAGAATAGGATATAATAATGGAATATATATTTTTAAACAATAAACAATATCAAATAATTAAACTTTTAGGCCATGGAAAAGGTGGATATTCATATTTAGTAACTAATGGAGTGAATAAATATGTTATTAAACAAATTCATCATGAACCATGTGATTATTATCAATTTGGGAATAAATTAGAATCAGAAATAAAAGATTATCATAGATTAAAAAATCTAAATATAAGAATTCCAATTTTGTATGAAGTCGATATAGAAAACGAACGAATTTTAAAAGAATATATCGAAGGTCCTACTATTAAAGAAATTGTCACAAATAAAAAAATGAAAGAAACTTATTTAACACAAATAAAAGAAATGTGTAAAATTCTTTATCAAAATAATTTAAACATTGATTATCATGGAACTAATTTTATTGTAAAGGATGATTTAATATATTATATTGATTATGAATGTAATGAATATATGGAAAAATGGAATTTTGAAAACTGGGGAATAAAACATTGGATTGAAAAATAAAATGAGGTGAATAAAATGAAAATATTAGTAAGTGGATTATTAAATACCGAGACAACTTCGAAAGTTAGAGGTTTTCCAATAAATTATTATCCGATTGATTATAATTTTTTTGGAATTAATACTAATGTATCAGGTGTCGCATTTAATATTGCAAAAGCCTTAACAACATTAAATGAAGAAGTAATTTTAACTTCAATGATAGGTAATGATTTTGAATCAGAATATATCTTAAATAATATCAAAAAATTAAATATTAATACTAAAAATATTAAAAGAACTTTGAAAGAAACACCAACTTCAGTTGTTTTATATGATGATGCCGGAAAAAGACAAATATATTGCGATTTAAAAAATATTCAAGAATCATCATATGAATTTACAGAAAAAATGTTACAAGACGTTGATTTAGTTGTTGCATGCAATATTAATTTTAATCGGTCTTTACTACATCTTGCAAAAAAGTTAAACAAAAAAATTGTAACAGACGTGCATGTATTATCAAACATCGAAGATGAATATAACAAAGAATTTATGGAATATGCGGATATAATTTTTTTAAGCGATGAAGGTATCGGTGATAATCACCATCACTTTATTAGTTTAATAGCTAATCGTTATCATCCAGAAATTATTGTATTAGGAAGAGGATCAAAGGGAGCTTCAATTTACCAAAGTAAAACGCAAGAAATTATCGATATGCCTGCGATAAAACAAGATAACGTAGTTAATACTGTAGGCGCAGGTGACGCATTATTTAGTGCTTTTATTCATTTTTATCACAAAGGTTATAATTCGCTTGATTCACTTTACCGAGCACAAATTTTTGCGTCACATAAAATTAAAACCAATGGCGCTAGTAATGGTTTTATTACAGAAGAAGAAATTAATAATTGGTTAAATAATCAAAATCATTAAATAATGTAAGATATCTTTTATGGGTAAAAAATAAAGGATATCTTTTTATATTTTAAAAAATTTAAACCATTTTCTTAAAAAATATTGCATTTTAATTTAAAAAATGGTATAATATAGTTTGACAAAAAATAAGGAAAGATTTATGAAAAGAGATATTGATTTACAAGATTTAATAAAAATAGTTTCTGAAATTCAAGCAAAAGATCGTGAAAAAACGGTCGTCCAAAAAGAAAATAAATTTGATTTAAATTATGATCATTTAAAAAGTGAATTAAAAAATAAACGTACCTTAGATGAAAAAATAATTTTCTTAAAAAGAATGGAAAGACACTTTTTAGCAGAACATTATAATTCAGAAACAAAATATATTGATTTATTTTTGCTTGAAGGCAAATTAATCGAAAAAATGTCCATAGAATCTGAAGATATATATTATCCTAGACAACGAAGACTAAGAGAAATTATTATTACGAATAACTTTATGGGTTATAATTCATTAATCGCAATTAATATTGAAAGATATCTTAAATATCGAACAAACATTCGAGAAGGATATGTTTCTCATTATGAATCGCAATTCGTTTTAATATATATATATGAATTATTTTATGGCCTAGGCGTAAATGATGAATATGATGGATTTGAAATGCTATTTTATATTTTAACAACATTTATTAGTGATGCGGTATGGGTGAAACAATTCACATTTGAAATTTTACTTGAATATATTTTTGAACATAATATTAAAATTGAAAAATGTAAATCATTTATGTATTTTAAAAACTTTTATTATGACTTCGTTATATATAATCACAAAGAACTTTTCTTAAAAGATGAAAAACAAAAAGGTTATTTAATTAGTTTAAATCGAATAATTGAATCATATTGTTACACACATCATAGAAAAACAGGTAGTATAAACAAAATTGCAACTTTTCTTTTTAATGAATTACCTCGCTTTTTAAGAAATTTAGATATATATTTAAGTGAATTAAAAGATAATGAAATTACATTAAGTGATATATTATTTGCGAAAGAAGAAAAAACATTTACAATATATCCTTTAACAACAAATAAAATTTCTTGTCAGGAAATAACTCTTTTTGATAATATAAAAGTCAAATGTAAAGAAAGAACTAAAAAAAATGAACAAAATACAGTGACATATATCCAATATCGGTTAACGCAAACAAAAGAACGTATTTTAGGATATATATGTAGTGAATTAGAATATATCTATAATGAAAATAATAATATACCTAATCGTCTTAGAAGTAATCTAACTAGCGATTTAGATATGATTATAGGTAATAAACATTTGAGTGAAATAATTGAAACAATTATGAATTCATATTTAAGAAGAAAAAAACAAAAGGCATTAGAATTCGATTTCACAAAACTTGATAGTATTAGACAAGTATCAAATGAAGTATCTGAAAAATTAATTACGGAGTTTGATATTGAAGAAAAAGAACCGAGTGTAATCAAAATTGAAAAACCAAAAAATGATTTAAATGAATGGAAACTTTTAAAAACAAAATTATCAATAAATGAATTAAAAATTCTAGAAATGTTGATTAAATGTGAATCAATTGAAGACTTAAATAAATTTGCTTTAATTAATAATTCATTATTAGAAGTGATTATTGAAGGTATTAATGATAAAGCATATGATATCATTGATGATAATTTAATTGAATTTGATGATATAAATATATATATATATGATGAATATATTGAAGAAGTATCAAAATTAATAGGAGGAAACAATGACTGAAAAAATACCTGTTAGGATTGCAAGTGGACTACTAAATTCATTAAAAGGAGGAGTAGTTCCAAGAATTGGTTTACCATATATTTCAGTAGGCCGAAAAGATGAAATAAATTCACTTCTTTCTGATATCGAAACAATCAAAGATGGCGGCGCAACATGCCGTTTTGTAGTTGGAAAATACGGAAGTGGAAAAAGTTTTTTACTACAAATGATGAAATCTTATGCGTTAGATACAGGCTTTGTTGTGGTGGATGCGGATTTATCGCCAAATAGACGTTTCTTTGGTTCAAATGGACAAGGACTTGCGACATACAAAGAATTAATTAAAAATATGTCAACAAAAACAAAACCAGAAGGTGGCGCATTAAATCTAATTTTACAAAAATGGTTAAATAATTTACAAATCCAAGTTATGGAAGAAAAAAATATCACAAGAGATGATCCGCATTTTAAAAAAGAAATGGAAATCAAAATATATAAAATAATTGATATTTTACAAGAAAGCGTTAATGGTTTTGATTTTTCTAAATTGCTAATCATTTATTATAATGCCTATATTGAAGATAATCAAGAAAAAATGAATCAAGTTCTAAGATTTTTAAGAGGCGAATATCGAACTAAAACAGAATCAAAACATGATTTATCAATTAGTAATATTATAACTGATAATAATTGGTATGATTATTTAAAACTATTTGCAAGTTTTTTAGTCAATGCAGGATACACAGGACTTCTTGTGTTAATTGATGAATTAATAAATATTTATAAAATTCCTAATAGTGTTACAAGACAACAAAATTATGAGACTATTTTGATGATATATAATGATACGCTTCAAGGAAAAGCAAAACATATAGGCTTTATAATGGGCGGAACACCAGAATGTATTGAAGACCAACGAAGAGGATTATTTAGTTATGAAGCATTAAAATCAAGATTAAACTCAAGTCGGTTTTCAAATGATAATATTCGTGATGTTCTTGCGCCAATAATAAAATTATTACCACTTACAAATGAAGAAATCCTTATTTTACTTGAAAAAATTGCGATAATTCATGCGAAATTAAATAATTATCAAGTTAAAATAACAACAAAAGAAATAACCGAATTTATAAAAATTGAATATTCACGTGTTGGAACAGAAAAATATATAACACCAAGAGAAATAATCAGAGACTATATTGAAGTTTTAAATATTTTGTACCAATATCCAAATGAGACATTAGCTCACATTATTCAAAAAGATGATTTCGAATTTTCAACAATTTCTGAAGAATCAACGGATGAATTTACGGAATTCGATATATGATCAAAGATTATTTTAATCGTTATGCGACATTTATTCAAGAATATATATACAAAGAAGGATGGCAAGAGTTAAGAGAAGTTCAACAAGCAGCTGCTGAGGCTATTTTTGAAACAAATAACAATGTTTTGATTGCGACACCAACCGCATCAGGTAAAACAGAAGCCGCACTATTTCCAATTATAACTCTAATGAAAGAACAACAAACTGAACATATTCAAACATTATATATTAGTCCGCTAAAAGCATTGATAAATGACCAATTTATTAGATTAGAAAATGTATTAGAAGCATCAGAAATTAAAGTATTTAGATGGCATGGTGATGTAAATAGTAACGATAAGCAAAAAGTGTTAAATACTAATAATATTATTTTACAGATAACACCAGAGTCATTAGAATCATTATTCGTTAATCATTTTAACGATTTATCAACGATATTTAAAAATCTAAGATATATTATAATTGATGAAGTCCATTATTTTGTAAGTAGTGTCCGTGGAATTCAATTAATGTCGCTACTTACAAGATTAGAACGTCTAATTAATCATCCATTACGGAAAATTGGCTTAAGTGCGACAATTGGTAATCCAACTGAAACAGCATATTATTTGTCTAATTTTCACAATAATTTTGAAAAAAATACAACAATTTTAGTTATTCGACAAAATAAGACAAAAACTGCGCTTCAAATGGTATATAATACAGTTGATAGTGAAACAGATCGCGATCAATATCATCATAATTTATATAATTTAATTAACAAAAAGCGAACCATTATTTTCGCAAATTCCAAACAAAAGGTTGAAGAAACAGCACAATTTTTAAATTTGATTAACGAAGAAAATCATTTTCCAAATTACATTTTAGTTCATCACGGAAATATTTCAAAATCACTTCGAACAGAAGTTGAAACAAAAATGCGTAATAGTGATATTCCAATTACGGCTATTGCGACTATGACACTAGAACTTGGAATTGATTTAGGAAAACTTGAAAGAGTAGTTCAAATTGATGTTCCACCTTCGATTAGTAGTTTTGTGCAACGCTTAGGTAGAACAGGAAGAAAAACAAATACTAAAGAAATGGCATTTCTTTTCGAAGGACCATCGATAAATCTTAATGATTCTTTTTATGAAGTAATCAACTGGCGTTTTATGCTATCAATTGCCATGATTGATTTATATATTAGAGAAAAATATATTGAACCATTAACAATCGATAAACTTCCATATGGCGTTTTGTTACATCAAACAATAAGCGTGCTTTCTACAACACCAGGGCTGAAGCCAAGTCAGCTAGCACGAACAATGTTAACTATTCCTATCTTTTCAAATATATCACAAGCAGATTATAAATCATTATTAAAATCAGCTTTAGATAATAATTTAATCGAAAAAAGTGAAACCGGAGATATTTATCTTGGTGAAACTGGTGAGAAGATGTTAAGTAGTTATGATTTTTATGCTGTGTTTTCAGGTACTGATGATTTTGAAGTTTTTCATAAAACAAAATTGATCGGAAGTATAAGCAAACCATTACTAATTGGAGCTATTTTTAGCTTAGCCGGACAAACGTGGGAAGTTATAAATGTTAATAAAATTAAAAAAAGAATTGAAGTAAAACCATCAAATGGGCTTGCGACAACGTCATGGAATGGTAATGGAATAACATTCTATGATACTAAGATTCTAAAAAATTTAAAAAGAGTTTTTGATGAAGAGCCATTAATACCGTTTTTAAATGAGTCTTCAAAAATTAAATATCAAGAATTTTTAAGAATCTATAAAAACCTCCCTTTGATAAAATCAAAAAATTATGATATATATGATTTAGGAAGTAATGAATATTTAATTCTTCCATTTTTAGGAACAAAAGCATTTTTAACTTTTTATTATATTTTAAAAGAAAAATATCCTAATACTATTTTTTATTTTGACCATTTTATTCCTTTATTTATCATTGTGAAAGATGTTAGAACAATTTTAGAAATAATGGAAATTATAGAAAATATTAAGAATGATAAATATAATATCGATAATATAAAAATATATGAAACTTTTATGGAAGAGGATAAATATCAAAAATATATTCCGAAAGATCTGAATACTAAATCATACAAAGAGAAGGTTATCAGTATTGAAGAATTAAAGGGTAACTTGTAAGGAGATAAAATGAAACAAAAGTTTATTAGTGCAATTAATCTATCAAAAGAAATTTTTAATAATGACAATTTTTATAATTACAAAAGTAGTGATTTTGTCGTTATTGTGGATGATAAAATAAAATTAACAATCGAATTTGGAAATAATAAGTTTAAAATATATTATGGTGAAAATAGTAATTTTGAATATTTTAACTATCATTTAGTCGCAAAAAAATTCAAACATATAGAAGATATCGAATATCTTAGAAAAAAATTTTTTAGTAAATTCACTTATTTAGAAATTACAAATAATTATTATGTTACATTAAGTGATAAAAGTATTGAGAATTATCAAAAATTGAATCTTCTAGTTGATAGAGTTAATCGATATCCTGAATTAATAATATCAAAAACAGGTGAATTTTTACAAGTATTAACAATAGACAATTTTCAAGAACAATTTCTTTATTATTTAGAACTATTAAATCAATTTTTAAATAATAAAGAAAAAATAAATGAACGAAAAGAATACGAAATAATCTATTACAATGCAAAAACTAATGAAATTAAAATTAAAGATATAAGTGATTTAGAATTTTTCCCTTATTCAGAATATAAAAATATTCATTTAAATACTAAAAAGAAAATAGCCGAAAAAAATATTTCCATTGAAATGCGGTATGTAAACTATTTATCGGAAAAAAAATATCCACTCATAATAGTGGCATATGATGATAAAAAAAATATTTTAAAATATCCAAAAGTAATAATTGATGATAAAGTTAATTCAATGATCAATTATTTAGATGGGTTATTTTATAAAAATTTATATGATACAATAACAGTATATAATTATGATTTATATATGTTACTTAGAAATTATTTAAAGGGATTTGATGTAGAAATTGTGTTTTCAAGCGAACAGTCTTTATTTGACTATATATTTGATGATTATGAGTACATAATAAACAAAAACGGTTTATAAAACACGAGGTTATATGAAATATACAACAATCATTTTTGATTTAGATGGAACATTATTAGATACATTAGATGATTTAAAAGACGCATGCAATTATGCACTTGCTAAAAACAATTTATGCCTTGCATCAAAAGAATTTGTAAGAAATAGTGTTGGAAATGGAATTAGAAAATTAATTGAAAGAGTAAGTTATCAAAACTGTGTTGAAGAATGTTTAAATGATTTTCAAGAATACTATAAAAAACATTTATTAGAACATACTAATTTTTATCCAAATACTTTAGAAGTATTGAAAATTTTAAAAGAAAAATATCAATTATTTGTTATTTCAAATAAATTCAATGAAGGGGTACAACTTTTACATCAAAAGTTTTTTCAAGATATTATTATTGAATCAGTTGGTCCAACTAAAAATTTAGAACCAAAACCATCATTTTCAATGTTCCAATATTTAATGGATAAATATCATTTTAAAAAAGAAGAAATATTATATATTGGTGATTCTGATGTTGATGCGGCTACATGTGAAAAATTAAAAATTGATTATTATATTTTGACAAGTGGTTTCAGAACAAAAGAAGAAATGCTTCAAGTAAATATTAAAGATTTAGATAAACATTTTATAAGTGATATTACAACTCTTTTAGGACTATTAAAGTAGCTAATTAAAATTCAAAAATTTAAATATAGTAAATTACTTTAAAAAAATCCTAAAAAGTGGTATAATATGCGCGATGAAAAAAATACCTAATAAAAATAAATAATAAAAGGAGTGAAAAATTATGGGAAGAGCTCATGAAGTTAGAGCAGCATCAATGGCAAAAACTGCCGCAGCAAAATCAAAACTAAATAATAAATGGAGCAAAATCATTTATATGGCAGCTAAGGCTGGTGTACCTGACCCAGATTTGAATCAACCATTAAAGAAAGAAATTGAAAAGGCAAAAAAAGAACAAGTTACTGCTGATGTAATTAAAAGAGCTATCGAAAAAGCAAAAGGTGGTTCACAAGAAAATTATTCACCAGCACGTTATGAAGCCTTTGGTCCAAATAATTCTATGTTCATTATTGATTGTTTAACAGATAATGTTAATAGAACATATACTGCCGTAAGAACTGCAGTAACAAGATGTGGATTTAAACTTGGTGCCCCAGGATCTGTTGCACATATGTTTACCAATACAGCAATATTTTCTTTTACTGGAATGAGTGATGAAGAAACTTTAGAAACATTATTAATGGCTGATTGCGAACCAAGCGATATTGAATGCGAAGATGGCGTAACAACTGTTTATGCGGATGCAAGTGAATATTCAAAAATTAGAGCAGCTCTTGTTGACGCAATGCCAAATGTAGAATTTATGGTTGATAAAACAACATATCTTCCTGAAAGCTATGTTACCTTGACTGATGAAGATGATATTCGTCATTTCCATCGTTTAATGGATTCTTTAGATGAAATTGAAGATGTACAAGATGTATACCATAGCGTTGAAGGAATGGACGAAGAAGAGGAAGAATAACCAAAAAAGGGCTGAGGATTTCAGCCCTTTTGCAATTTTTAAAAAAATATAAGCATCTTACTTGCCAAAGAAAGGTAAATTTGCTATAATATTAAAGCAAAATAGATGTGTTGCAAAAAATTATAAATGCAGGTATAGTATAATGGCTATTATACCGCCTTGCCATGGCGAAGATGCCAGTTCGATCCTGGTTACCTGCTCCATTAGAACAATTAGACTTGATATTTAAATATCAAGTTTTTTTATTTTCTTAAAAATTGTGTGTTTATTATAATGTATGTTTACTAGTAGATAATATATGCACTTCATTGAAAAAATAATTGACAAAATAATAAAATGTATGATATAATTATTTAAATTTAATAAACAATAGTTTATACAAGGAGGGTTTAAAATGACTTTATTAAATGTTTTAGCTACAATTCCTACAGTTGTATTAATTCCTATTTTAATAATTATCGCAATTATTATTTTAGTTGGTGTTTCATATGTAAAAGCACCACCAGATACAGCATATATTATAACTGGACCTTTTAAACAAAGAGTTTTAATTGGTAAAGCTGGACTTCGAATACCAGGACTTGAAAGAGTAGATAAAATACCACTAAATCTTATTCAAGTAGATATAAAAACAGCCAGTGCTGTACCAACAAAAGAATTTATTAATATTTTTGTTGACGGTGTTGCAAATATCAAAATTGATTCTGAACCGGAAGCCCTTGCGAAAGCATCACAAATTTTCTTACAACAAGACCTTAACGGAATTAGAGCAATTGCAAAAGAAGTACTTGAAGGAAATATGCGTGAAATTATCGGTCAAATGCGTTTGGAAGAATTAGTTCATAATCGTGATTTATTCGCTGAAAAAGTAAAAGATAACGCAATGCAAGATATGGGTAGAATGGGATTACAAATTATAAACTTAACTATTCAAAACTTTGTAGATGATAATAAAGTAATTGATAACTTAGGAGTTGATAATATTGCCCAAATATCTAAAAACGCATCAATTGCTAGAGCACAAGCAGAACGTGACGTTGCAATAGCTCAATCAGATGCTAATGAAGCAGCAAATAAAGCAAGAGTAGAAGCTGAAACATTAATTGTTCAACAAAATACATCCCTTGCATTACATCAAGCAGAGTTAAAAATGAAATCTGATACTGCAAAAGCAACAGCTGATGCGGCATACGCAATTGAAGAACAAAAACGATTAGAAGAAATTAATGTCGCAAAAGTTAATGCGGATATCGCTAAAAGAGAACGTGAAGTAGAACTAGGACAACGTGAAGTAGAACTACAAGAACGTCAATTAGATGCACGTGTTAAAAAAACTGCCGAAGCCGAAAAATATGCGGCTGAACAAAAAGCCCAAGCAGATTTATTTATGAGACAAAAAGCAGCAGAAGCTGCAAGATACGAATTAGAACAAAAAGCATTAGCTATCAAAGCTGAGTCAGAAGCATCTAGATATGCGGCTGAACAAGAAGCTGCAGGTATTCTAGCAAAAGGTAACGCTGAAGCCGAAGCAATTGAAAAGAAAGCCGAAGCAATGAAAAAAATGGGGGAAGCTTCTGTCTTAGAATTAATTTTAAATTCCGGGGTTCTTCCAGAAATTGTTAAAGCTTATTCGGAACCACTTGCAAAAGCATATGGTCAAATTGATAGTATCACAATGTATGGCGAAGGTAACGCCGCAAAACTTGCAGAAGAAGTAACAACCAATGGTAGTCAATTAATTAAAGGATTAGAAGATACTTTAGGAGTTGATGTTAAGTCTTTAATTGCTGGCTATTTAGGTGGAAAATTATCATCAAAAACAAAAGAAGAAGAGAACAAATAATTATTAAGTTAAGGGTGCGCCAGTACGGTGTATATAATGTAGTTGGTGGGAATCCAACCTAGA
>CAYVQA010000036.1:6654-12532 GCA_964453965.1 uncultured Staphylococcaceae bacterium | reverse complement strand
ATGTTTTTTTATTATTAATTAAATGTTAAAGTTTTGTAAAAGTTGATTTTTTATTTTTAAAAAAGTCATATCGCTGATGATATGACTTTCTTATTTTTTATTTTTCATTTGTTACAAAATGTTTAATTGTTCTTGATTTGTTTTTTAATTCTGTTTTAAAGAATTCTGGGTACATTTTTATATTATCATCTAGTGATACCCATCTTAAATATTCTTTATTATTTCCTTCAGTAAAACTATTACAAACAGGTGAAAAATATGAAGGGACTTTCATATAGAAGAAAAATGATATTTCATAAATCAGTTTATTTAAATTTGTTTCACTATCGCCATAAAAGTAATTTTCATGAATAAATCCTAAGTAATCTATTTCCATTTTGATACCTGTTTCTTCATATACTTCACGAATTACGGCATCTTCTGCTGTTTCACCAAATTTAATTCTTCCACCAACTGAATATAAATAATTTGATCTGTCATTTCCTACCATTAGTAATTTATCATCTTTTATAATGATGGCTCCAACTCTAATGTTTAAAATACCATCATCACAATTTACCGTCATATCTTTACTCATTTTATCACCTAATTATTCATTATTGGTTAAGTTGTAAAGTTTTAATGAATTATCAACAGTCTTTTCTTTTGAGCTATTAGCATAAGCATCAACATCTTTTGCGTTTTTATCACCATGATGTAAGCAGCCTGCACCATTAATACATCCGCCTTTACATGCCATACCTTCTAAGAAATTTGCTTCTAAGCGTTTGAATTTTAATTTCATTAATGCTGGTTTACATTCATCTAAACCATTTAAAATTGCTGGTTTTACTTCACCTTGATAGTTTTCTTCTTTCAATAAATCATTAATACCTTGAGTGATTCCTCCACTTTTTGCAAAGATTCTTCCATAGAATGATGCGTTATCTAATACATCTTCTTCTAAGTCTTCGACTTTAATGTCTAAACTATCAAGTAATGCTTGTAATTCTTCAAATGTAATTACTGAATCAATTACACCACCTGCTTTTTCTAAAGTAAATTCATGTTTTTTACTTGTACATGGGCCAATAAAAACAATTGATGCATTAGGATCTGTTTTCTTTAATAATCGAGCAGATTCAATCATAGGTGATGGAGTATGTGATATATATTTGGCAAGTTCAGGGAAGTGTCTTTCGATATACATTACAAATGAAGGACAACATGATGTTGTTAAGATATCTTTTTCTTTGAATTCTTCTTTTTCTTTGTATAAAACGATGTCGGCACCAAGTGCTACTTCTACTACATGATGGAAACCAATTTTTTTAATTCCACTTACAAGTTGACCAATTTTTGCATATGGGAATTGACTAACAATAGCCGGTGCAATAATTGCATATAATTTTTTATCAGGATTTTCTCTTGCTTTTTTAATTAAATCAACAACATCTAAAATGTATGATATATCGGTGATTGCGCCAAAAGGACAGTTATATACACAAGCACCGCACATTACACATTTGTCATTATCAATTTTTGCTTTTTTGTTTTCATCAATTGATAGCGCACCAACTTTACAGCTTTTAATACATGGTCTAGTTGTTTCAATGATTGCGCCATAAGGACAACTATCTTTACATTTACCACATTCGATACATAATGAATGATCGATATAGGCTTTTCCATTTACTTTTGTTACTGCGCCTTTAGGACAGTTTGTCATACATTGATGAGAAATACATCCGCGACATGCTTCAGTTACAACATATTTTTCAATAGGACATTCATCACATGCAATATCGATTACTTGAATAACATTTACGCTACCATCACTACATCTGTTATTTAAGTCACCACCCATTGCCATATTTATTCTTTCTGTAGTTATTGCACGTTCTTTGAAAACACAACAACGCATTACTGGTTTAGGTCCTGGACTAATTTCTTTTGGTATTGTATAATATGCTTCATTTAAACGATCTTCAAATGCTAATTTAGCAACTTTTTTTAAGACTCGATATTTATTTTTTTGGACTTGAGTATCAAATAATCTCATAACAACCTCACTAATTATATTCTAGTTCTACTTTTTTGCCCATTAGTTTTAAATTTTTACTAATGTTTTCAATTAGTTTCATTTTCACCGCGTAATCAATTGGTAAGTTTTCATGGGCTGGATTAAAGCTTCTACCAATAAAGAAATGAATATCAGTAGCTCTTTCAAATAACATTTTTGCAAGACGCGATGCTCCATCTTTTTTATCAAAGGTATATATATTTGGATTAGAATTTTTTAAATAATATTCTGATAATTCTAATACTCTTCTTAATGTTATTACACCTTCTGTAACTAAATCAATTCCTTTTATTTTTCCAATTGGTGGAATTTGTGGATCAACATATTCCATAACTGGTTCAACTTCTTCGTTTAAATATTTTGCGACAATATTGCTTGTCGTACCACCACAACATACTTTTCTTCCTGGAGTTTGTAAGAATTTTCTTACGATTTCTGTATCTGCTTCTTTTCTTGCAGGTGGTCCTACCATAATGCTCACTGGATAACTTGTTCTTACCTTTAAGCAAGCAACTGATGTATCATCTCCAGGTTCACCTTCATATAAGTCATAGCATTCGCTTGTTATAAGACTTGCGGCACCTTTAGCAGATAAATTTTGATTAATATTTCTAAGTAAATAAGATACTACTTTTTCACGATTCCATCCTAAGTTTAGATATGTACCAATTCCGGCATGAATTACACCATCGCTCATTACAAAAACCATATCATCAGTTTGTAAATGAAGTTTTGTGATATATATTTTTTTACCTTCAATAATTCTTTCTTCACGTGGCAATTCTAAATATTCGCAATCTCTTAAAATAATTGCTTGAGGATTGTCAAATTCAACTAAATAACCATCTCCATTGTCGTATAGATGAATTAAAGAAAATGTTGAATATGCTACTCTTCTTACTTTACATACTGGTAAGGTAGAAATTATTGTTTTAACACATTCGTCTAACGCAATGTCGTTGCTTGCCATAATTGATAATATTTTTGATGTAAGAGTTGCTAAAATATTTGCTTTAACTCCGCTACCTAAACCATCAGCAAGCACTAATGTTATTGATGAATCATTTTGAATAATTTCAACTTTATCGCCACAAAGTTCTTCTTTTTTCTTAGTTAATGATACATAACCACATTCTAAGCAATAGTTCATTTTATTCACCTTTGTCAATAAATTGGTCTCTTAAATGGATTAGGGCAACTTTCGTTTCAGCTGTTACTTCACCAAGTAGTGATGCAATTTCTTGAACAACACGCATTTGTTTATCAATTACTTGGTTCGTTGTATCAACTAATTTAACTCTATTTTCCATTTTTTGTTGATTAAATAAAACATCAGAAGTGATATCTTTGAATAAACAAAATGACATATTATGTTCTTTAACGAATACTAAAGAAAAACTTACATAACGATTTGTTTTTGCAATATAACATTGTTTTTCTAAAACATTTTGATTGTTTATAAAAGCAATTGATAATTCGTCTAATGGTAAAAAATCTCTAAAGTATCCTAAATTTGTTTCTGTATTTTTTATATCAAATAATTCTTTTGCAGCTTTATTGATATTTATGATGTTTTGATTATTGTCAAAAGTTACAACTCCTAATGGACTATAATAAATTACTTCTTCGTTCATTTTCTCCGCAACAGCTTGCATATATGGCACACAATTATATATATCTGATAAACCATTGTAATAAGCAATTGCTTTATCGCGACATGTTTTAAATCCACATGCTTGACAATTTAATTCATCCTCTTTTTTGAATTTATTGATTTTTGCAAGAATTGTTTTTATTTCTTCTTCAGTTGGAATTTTTTTCGATGTTTTTATGGCATCAATATTAAATGTTAAATCAAGACTAGGCATTGCATTATTATCTTCGCCATCTGTCATTCGATTTCTTGTATATTTACGTACTTTTTCAACTGATTTGATAACTGCTTTATTGTATTTAGTTCCGCTTGGACCATTAACACAAGCAAATTCACAAGCATTCATTTCAAAGAAGACGCCTTCTAAATCATCGATATTATCTAATACTTTTGAAATGTTTTCCATTCCATCAACGCTAATATATTCATAGTTCGCATTAAAACTCTTGAATGATTTTACAACTCCACGATTAATTGCATAATATCTTGCACGATTATTATCTTTTGTGTCTTCTAAATGATCATTAAATTCAATATTTGCATTTATAAACATTTTTTCTAATTCTTCAAATGATAATACATCATCAATTAATGTTTTATTATTTGCAATATTAATTTCAATTGCTTCTTTCTTTTTCGCAATGCAAGGACCGATAAATACGACCTTTACATTTTCATGTTCTTGATGAATTAATTTTGAGTGTGCTCCCATTGGTGAATCAACTGGAGTTAAATATTTTATGGCGTTAGGATAATTTTTTCTAATGTATGAAACAACAGTTGGACATGCAGTCGAAATTAAGTTTTTATATTTTTTAGTTTCAATTAATTTTACATATTCATTAGTTACAAGACGCGCACCCTCTGCTGTTTCATAAGCATCCATAAATCCAAGCTTTTTTAAAGCATCTTTGAAACTTTCAAAACTCTTTACATCGAAATTACTAATAAATGATGGCGCAACACTGGCAATTACATTTCCTTCTTTAATTAGCTTTTTTACATTTTCGATGCTTGAATGAACTAATTGGGCATCTTGGTCACATACTCTTGTACATTTACCACATAATATACAAAATTCATCGATTATTTCGGCACCTGAATCTGTTATTTTAATTGCCTTTACTGGGCATTCACGCAAGCATTTGTAACAATTTTTACAATTTGCTGGTTTAAATTCTAAAATTGACATATCTTTATCCAAGTAATGGGAGAATTTCTTTTTCAAATTTTTCAGCGATATTTTCTGGATTTACTCCGTCAATATATTGTTCATTTACTTTCATTGTAACGCCTGTTGAACAATGATTTAAACAAAAGCTTGCTTTAATTGTTAATTTTTCTTCTAAGTTTTTTTCTTTGATGATTTCTTCTAATTTTTTTATTACATCATAAGAACCCTTTAAATGACAAGAACTGCCAATACATACAAATATATTCATAAATACCTCCAATTAATAAAAATAATATTGTTATATATATTATACTTGAAAAGTAGAATTTTGTCAAAGTATTTATAAGTTTTTATTTTTTTTAATTTAAGAAAAGGTAATAAAATTAATTTTTCCCTTTTATTACCTATTTTATTTGAGACTTGTTTCATAGTCATATATATATATATATTTGATTTTGATATTCTAATTTCACTTGATAATTTATTTTGTTTTGATTATTGTTTAAGATATAGCCATTATCATCTAATGTATTTGTTTTTGAAATATATTCAACATTTATTTCTTTAAAAATTATGAAAGCCTCTAAATAATAACTTGTCCATGTTTTTAATAAGTTTAAATAATTATCATTTATTAATAAGTATGGACAGTTTTTTCCGCTAAAATCATAGTGAGTTTTCAATTCATTAATTGTTAAATTATACTTATTCAATAAATATGCGCTTAGTTTAGCCGTCGTATGAAGGGTTTTTAAATAATCACTACCACTATTTACACACGTTTCAATTCCTATTCCTCTTAAATTACCGCCACCATTGTTTTGTTTTTTATAGGTTGTACTATACCAAGAACTACCGATGTCTTTTATTCCATCACCAGCGTGATATGCGACTTCGATATCCGGAGTATGTTGATAAATTGTTTCTTCGCCTATTGTATAATGCCATGATGCGCTATCTTTTTTTGATGTTATATAGTTTGCATGTG
>CAYVQA010000036.1:1815-6554 GCA_964453965.1 uncultured Staphylococcaceae bacterium | reverse complement strand
ATAGTTACTAAAGATATGCAAATTGTTATAACGATGATATATAGTTTTTTAATGTTTTCCCTCCTCAAAAAAATTGTAAAAACCACTAGATTTTAACTAGTGGTATTTTATCACATTATATGGGAGTTTTTCAAGTGTTTTTTTAAAATTCTAATAATTACCAATTTGCATATTCTGTTCTTTTGCAATTTTTTTCCAGTTAATTAAAGCGTATATATCATTAATTAAAAATGTAATAAAACAAATTACATTTGGTAAATAACTAATGTTCGTTTTAACAATTAGACTCCACATTATAATCAATACTAAATCATTTAAAATATACATTATTGCATAGTAAGGACTTCTTTTTATTGAAAGAAGTGATGCAGAGAAACTCGTCATTACCGATATAGTACTAATAAGAAGATTTGTTGTTTTTAAATATTTTAAAATAAAGTAAAAAATAAATCCTATTATTAAAGTAACAATTATAATAATAATTATATCTATTTTTTTAATTTTTGAAATTTTTACTTGATGATTTTTTATTTGATTTTTTTTCCAAGTAATAATTGAAGTTATCGAAAGAGGAATCATTAAGAAAACATAAATAAATATTTCACCATAATACTTACACATATATGAAATGATGATATATATGATACTAAAAATAATGGAAATTATATGTCCAATATAATCGCCTTTCGCCAGGAAAATTAAAGATAATCCGCCTAACATTGAAGAAATTAATGATAGAATACTTCTTTCAGAACTTAATATAAATGTTAAGATAATGGTGATTTCGGATATTAAAAGAATTGATAATTCGAGGACGTTTAAGTTTTTAAATGATTCTTTTATGTTTTTAAACATTATTTAAATTTTACCTTTAAATTGTTTTCGTTAATGTATTTTTTGATTGATTTGATTCTAGATGATGTTTCATTATTTACATCTAATTCATCATCAAAGATATTAATTCCTTTAGTCGATATATTAATTGTTGATTTATTAAAGCCTTTTTCGGTAATAACTTTTAATGATTTAAAAATAGCTTTAGTTATCGCATCTAATTTTGTTTCTAAATTTAATTCTTGATATGATCCACCTGTTACATTTAGATTGATATTTTCAATTATATATGACCAATTATAAACTTGCATATGTTGATTAAATTTAGGACTTACATCAATATTAATTTCTTTATTGTTTGTAATAATATCAACAACAGAAGTTAATTTTTGAATTGCTTTTCTAAATTTTCGATAATCATTTAAGATGTTTTGATTTATATCTTTTGTTAAATTTTCACCCGTATCAAAATTAATAATTGTGTATTCAGCTTTATTTTCGAAATTACTAACTTTATTAAATTCACGGTAATATCTTTGATCTAAATCAATAAATGATCCTTTTAGAAAATCATCAATGCCTGATATAAATGCATGAATATAACCTTCATAACGATTGTCCATTAGATAATTTTTTAGTGAATAGCCAAGTAAATTGATTAATATTTCATCTGAAATTGTTTGAATTTTTTGTTCTTTAAGATTTTCTTTTAAAATGCTTATTGTGTTTCTAAATAATGGATAATCATTGTTTAATTTTTCAATAATATTTGTTGTTTTTTCATCAATTAAAAATAATTCAATATTATAATTTTGATAACTAAGTGTTATTGTATTTTTTCTTATAATTGTTTTTTCTTCTAAATTTAGTAATAAAATATTTTCTAAAGTATTTAAAGTGATAAGTTCTTTTTCTTGTTTTGATAATTCTTTATTGATGTTTGAAATAATTCCTATAGAAAAATTATTTTCCCCTTTTAATATCGTTGCATATCTTAATGAACCTAATTTGCATATATCGATAATTTCTAAATAATTAGGAATATTGTCACAGATGATATTAGTTAGACTTGTAATGACTTCATTAATTTTTTCTTTTTCAGCTTTGGTAATTTCTCCATCCGCAACAATTTTTCTAAATTCTTTTTCAGTCATTGTAGCTTCCTTTCTTTTAATAAAAGGGCGATTAAAATAACCACCCTTATTTTTTTAATAAACAATTGTTTTTAATAAACAATATAATCTTTTTTCTTTAATGTTTTAATTGAAATAATTGTAAAGACGATTGTCAATACTACAAGCGCAAGCATTGCGATTAAGTATCCATATAATGGTATCGCAACATAATTAAATGATATAAATGAATAATTATTTTTGATAATAATATTTGTAATTAAACTTGCAATTAAAACAATAATAATACTTGCAATAGTTGAGATTACGGAAACAATTAAGTTAGTTAAAAGTGTAACTTTATATGTTTCTTTTGGTTCTAATCCATATGTTCTTGCAAGAACAGTTTCATTACGATAAGTTGATACAAGTAAGAAACTCATTATTGCGCTACCACAAACAGTTAGAATTAATAAAATTAAAGCAGTTAAGTTTGCGGCACCAGGAACTTTGTTAATTGAAGAATATAACGCATCATATCTTGAATCTAATGATGTTGAAATTTTAATTAGTTCTTTTTCATTACGAATAACAGATGCATATGTTTCAATTAGTTTTGCATTTGATTCTAAGTTACTTGATAATGTTACAACACCTAAAGAATAGAATTTTTCAATACTAAATGAACTACTAAAATTATAATTTTTTGTTAAGAAAATTTTACCATCAAATTGATTATCGTCATAAATTCCTGCAACTTTGAAATATTTATTATAGCCATCAGTGGAAATACTTTTATCAACTTTGAAAGTTTCAGAAATACTTTCTGGATAAAATACATATGCGTCAATTAAATCTTCGATATTTTCAATCTTTGTTGGTGTTGTATCTTTATATACTTTTTCATATTCTTTTCTAAAAGATTCCATTGTATATTTGCTATAATTATCAATAAATTTATTATAATAATCTAAATATTCTGTTGCTTCAGTTTTGCTTAAATATACACCATCTGTTGAAGAATCTTTTGAACCATATAATAAATTAATATTTGCTAATTCTGTTTCTTCAATTAAGAATAATGAATCAGGATAACGATAAGTTGTCTTAAGAAAATTAAAATGTGATTCAATTGTATCTATTTTCTTTCCTGGTACTTTTGAAAAATAGTTACTCCAACGAATTTCAATATCATCCGCAATATTTTCGATTGCATTTCTTTGTTCGCTATTAATAGATGCATCTAAGTTATCACGGTCATTTTGGCGTTCTACGTAAACAGTAGATATGTTTTCTTCTTTTAAAGCTTTTGCAAATTTTAAATAGCTATCATTTTTTATTGCAGAACCATATAGAAAGATTGATAAAGTTAAAATAAATAAAACAATAACTAAGAATTTATTTTTTAATAAACGTAAAGAAATATTAAAACATTTTTCAAATGAAAATTTATCTTTTTTATCAATTGTTTCTGGATAAGTTGTTGATAAAGTTTCATTGATATTAGTTATTTCAATTACTTCTGAACCGTCTGCAGAATGGTTACTAAAAGCGATAATTTTGTCCGCATATTTTTCTGCAACTTTTATAACCGCATTACCAGCTATAACAAGATGTGTTTTTGAAATTTCTTTTAACATTAGCCAAATAACATTTGCTTCTTCTTCGTTTAATCTTGCTACTGGATTATTTGCATAAATAATTTTTGGTTCTTTCATTAATGCTCTTGCAATATCTAAACGATGTTTTTCAAATTCAGTAAGCTCTTCAACTTTTGTATCTTTTAAATCTAATAAATTTGTAAATTCTAATACTTCATTAATTTTTTCTTCAGTTAAGTTTTCTGAATAAGCAACTGTTGAAATAATGGCATTGTATAAAACAGTATCTTTTTCAACTACTTGCGAATTCCCAAAGACAAAACCAACATTTTTTAGACGATAATTGTTTAATTTATCTTCGCTATCGATTGTTTCACCATTTAATGAAATTACAATATTAGGATTGTAGGTTACACCTGCAATTAATTTTTGTAGTTCTTTTGAACTAGATTCTTTTTTACCACAGATGAAAACAAGTCCTGTGTCATCTAATGATAGGTCTAAATTTACAAATGCGCCTTTAGTTAATTCGGAAGTACTTTTAACATTTAACATATATTGTTCCTTTCAAGCTATTAAATTTTATTTTCGATATAATTTTAATACTATGTATATTTTATCATATATATTTCGTTTTGTCAAATGAATAATCAACCTTTTATTATTTTTGTCTTAAAGATTGTCTTTGAAGTAATAAAATCATTTCTCTTAATGTTTTACATGCAACAGCAGTTGAAGCACCACTTGCATCATAATGAGGTGATAATTCAACAATATCCGCACCAACAATATTTTCTAATGTTAAGAATTTTTGTAAAGCATCTAATAAATCATTATAAGATATTCCTCCTGGTTCTGGAGTTCCTGTACCTGGGAATACGCTTGGATCTAAGACATCTAAATCTATTGTAATATATACAGGATGATTTTTTAATTTTTCTACTGTTTCACCAAGGCCATTAAGATTGAATTTTTGTAAATGAGTATGGTGTTTTGCCCATTCAAATTCTTCTTTTGAACCTGATCTAATGCCAAATTGATAGATTCTATCATCGCCAATTAAATCATATGCTCTTTTTAATACAGTCGCATGTGATAATTTCATTCCAAAAAATTCATTTCTTAAATCCGTATGGGCATCAAGATGAATAATGTGTAAATCAGGATATTTTGCGACTAAAGCTCTAATTAC
>CAYVQA010000036.1:0-1715 GCA_964453965.1 uncultured Staphylococcaceae bacterium | reverse complement strand
TTCAATTGGATGATAATTTTTTTCAATATCAACTAAGGCATTATATAAATTTTCTAAATCTTCTGCTTTTGTCGAAGCGCTTACGATAAATAATGTAACATATTTTTCGCCTAATTCAGCTTGAATGTTATATTTGTCTTTTAAAATTTTATACGCATCTATGCCTGATATGCCTAATGTTTTAAAACTTAAAATAATTTTTGAATTATCAAATTGATATGTATGATGATTTAAAAAATATTCTTCATCTAAGCATTTGATATATTTTAGATTTTTTACTTTATTTCGAAAGTTATTTGCAAGTTCTAATGCATAACTAATTCTTTTTTCGCCTTCAAAGTACATTTCTTTTCTTGCAACATCAACGCTCGCAATAAGTAAACTTGATGGTGATGTTGTCTGTAAAATATTTATTGCAGTTCGAATATCTGAATCTTTTACTCGATTTCCTTTTTTTAAAAGTAGTGAACTTTGAGTAAGTGATAAAGCTGTCTTATGCATTGAAGTCGCAACTAAATCAGCTCCACATTCAATTGCACTTTTTGGAAGTTTACTTGAAAAAGAAAAATGTGATCCATGGGCTTCATCTACTAAAACTATTAATCCTTTTTCATGTGCATAATTACATATTTTTTCTAAATCTGATACTTCACCAAAATAAGTTGGATGAATTATTAAAATTGCTTTTACAAAAGGATTATTATCAATTGCGTCTTTAACTGTTTCAAAATCCATATTTTTCGAAAAACCATATTTTTTATCAATTAATGGTTCCATAAAAATAGGATTACAGCCACTGATTATTAAACTATTAATAACTGATTTATGTGCATTTCTCGGAAGAAGTAAATAATCATTTTCTTTTAAAACACTTAAAATCATTGTTTGAATTGAAAGAGTAGTACCATTAACTAATATATATGCCTTGTCAGCTTTAAATGCTTCGGCACATAATTCTTCTGTTTCTTTGATAACGCCACTTGGATGATTTAGATTATCTAATCCCCTTGGTGCATTCGCATCTAATGCATAGATTGTATTTCCCAATTCTTTAGTTAAATCATTGTTGATATTTCCAAGTTTATGTCCTGGAACATCAAAAGGAGTGACACTGCTTTTTGAATAATTTAAAAGAGCAGTAAAAAAAGGTGTTTCATCTTGTCTTCTTTTCATTTTCTTCTTTCCTTTTTTTGTTTTACTTCATACATTAATATCGCACCAGCGATACCGACATTTAATGATGTCATTGTTCCATACATTGGAATATATACTTTTTTGTGGGAATTTTTGTACCAATTTTCGTTTATTCCAAATCTTTCTGAACCAATTACAATAGCGGTTTTATTTTTATAATCATACTCATCATATGATTTTCCTAAATCTGGTTCCCCAAGATAAATATCATAATTATTTTTTAATAATAAATTTTGCGCATCTTGATAACTCATTTGATAAATGTCTAATAGAAAAACTGTCCCTCTACTACTTTGAATTAGTTTTGGATGATTAGGATTTGTTATTTGATCAACTTCAATTATTGTTTTTATTCCCGCTGATTCTGCTGTTCTTAAAATAGTACCGATATTTCCTGCATTTTCTAATTTATCTAATACTAAAACAATATCATCATTTAGGGCTTTTATTTTTTTTAGTTGTTTTTTTACCAACGCAAAAAAGCCAATGTGATTATCTTTTTCTTTTAGTGATTCAAATGT
>CAYVQA010000035.1:10132-13094 GCA_964453965.1 uncultured Staphylococcaceae bacterium | reverse complement strand
ATTTTTTCAAAAACAGATTTTATTTTTTTAAAAAAATTTTCATAAATTTAAAAAAACATCTTGAAAAATATGAAAAAATGTGGTATAATGTACAAAAAGGGGTGAACCAATTGATTCAAATTTATACAACTCCTAGTTGCGCATCATGCCGAAAAGCTAAAAAATGGTTCGATCAATATAAAATTCCATATTCAGAAAAAAATATTTTTTCTATTAAATTAAGCAAAGAAGATATTTTTAGAATGCTATCAAATAGCGAAAATGGTTTTGAAGATATAATATCGACAAGGTCAAAAGTTTTTAAAGAAAAAAAACTAGAACCAGATGGTATGAGTACACAAGCTCTAGTAGAATTTATCATTGAAAATCCAAGTGTCCTAAAAAGACCAATAATCATTAATGAGAATGAACTTCAAGTAGGTTATAATAATGAAGATATTACAATTTTCTTGCCTAAGGAATTGCGTAATAAAGAATGCTTCAATTCATTTGATAAACTTGAAGATTATGAAAATGATGATGATACGGATTATTAAAATGTCCAAATACGTATGAATTTAAATTCATATTGTTGTTTGGACATTTTTTTGCATAAAAAAAGAGCATAGATTCATTCTATACTCTACATCTTTTTACGATAAGCCGCATAAGCTCTTTTAATTTTGGTTTCTGATTTTTTATATTCAAGGTCAAACTTATGAACAAGTTCAACGAAATCTTTTTTTCCTTGTTCATTGCTTGTACAAACATATAATAATTCATAATCAGTTTCACCAACATATTCACATTTATCTAAATGAATATAACCATTTAAATAAGGGATAGTAATACGATAAGTTGAAAGATTCATATAATTAATGATTTTTTGTTCTTTGACTACTTCATTAACTTCTCTGGCGATTGGTTCACTTGGGATAATACCATTATTAACAAAGTCATTAAATTGTTCCTCTGTTATTTCTTCTTCACGTTCTTGAATAGCATAACCACGTTTACGTTTATAAGTTATCTCATAGATATCACGTTTTCTTACTCTTAGACCAATATCTGATGCTTTTAACGTAAAACGCGAGGTGTCAAAATAATAATTAATTTGTAAATTGCCAGGCATATTGGGAAATTTATTAACCATCATAAGATATTCTTTTTTAGTAAGTAATGTCTTAAATTCGTAATTAAATTCTTTACCCATAAAAGCACCTCCATATAAAATCATTTATATTATACACAAAAAAAAAATAAATGCAAGCCAAACGTGTAAAAAAATATTATTAAATAATGAATTCTCGAAATTATAAAGGAAATTAAGATTATTTAAAAATATTAATATTGTTAAATTAAACAAAAAAATAAAAAATTATGATATACTAATACTTAGAAAAAGAAGTTTTATGGGAGGCTGCATATGATAAATAAAGAAAATTTTTCATGGCCAAAATTTCTTCAACCATATGAAATCGCAGTTGAAGGATTCATTTTAAAAATGGAAGGAATAAAAAAACAATATACATTAAATAAAATTAATTGTCCAATTGAAATAGTATCAGGAAGAATTAAAACACCAGAAAGTATTTTAGATAAAGCAAAAAGAATGAATATTGATTTTGAATATATCGATGAATACGTTTATGATATTGGTGGTATTAGAATAACATGCAAATATATTGAAGATGTTTATAAAGTAAGAGATTTACTTCTTGCAAGAAAAGACATTACCTTAAGAGAAGAAAGAGATTACATCAAAAACCAAAAACCTAGTGGGTATCGTAGTTTACATCTAATTTGTACATATAATGTTGAAACAATTTTTGGTCAAGTTCCAGTAATATTAGAATTTCAAATTAGAACTCATGCAATGCATTTTTGGGCAAGTATTGAACATCAATTAAAATATAAATATAAAAAGCAAATACCTGCAAATTTAAAAGAACGTCTTAAAGCCGCAAGTCTTGCAGCTGAGAAACTTGATGAAGAAATGTCATCAATTCACCAAGCAATCGCCTATCTTGATAAAATTAATCCAACCGAAGAAAGAGATTATTTAGAAACAGAATTAACAACTAAAGATATCTTAAAATTTTAAGAAGGAAAAACTATGAAATTTACATATCGCATAAATAAAGAAAACAAACAAATTCCTATTCTCGTGGAAAAACTAAAAGCAAACTTTGAATATGATGATCAAAACCCTGAATGTATATTTGTATTTGGTGGTGATGGCACAATGTTAAGAGCAGTTCATGAATTTGAAAATAAAATTGAAAAAATTACATTTATTGGCGTTAATTTTGGCACATTAGGATTTTATGCAGATTTTACAACTGAAAACTTTGATAATTTAATATTAATGATTAAAAATAAAGAATATGATATTATTAATCTACCTCTAATTGAATATAAAGTAACTTCAGGAAATAAAGCAAAAAGATTTAAAGGAATTGCTTTAAATGAAGTAACATTAATAAGCCCAATTAAAACGATGGCAATGGATGTATATATTAATAATAATTATTTTGAATCATTTAGAGGAACTGGTTTAGTTGTTTCAACTCCAAGTGGTTCAACCGCTTATAACAAATCATTAGGTGGTTCCATCATTGATATTAATTTAAAGGCGATGCAACTTACAGAAATTGCAAGTATTAATAATCGTATTTATAAAACAATTGGTTCATCAATGATTCTAAGCGAAAATTCAACGATAACTTTAGACGCAAAAAAATATTTTGATATGGTCATGACAATAGATAATTTATCAAAACAAATTGAACCATTTTCAAAACTTACAATAAAATTATCAAATAAATCAGTTCATCTAGTTACGATGAAAAATCATTCATTTTTCAAAAGAGTAAAATCAGCTTTTTTAGAATAAAGGACAAAAAATGATTAAAAGGTATAAAATAGAAGAAGATATTACTTTAAGAGACTATCTTGAAAAAACAGACTTATCGAAAAATCT
>CAYVQA010000035.1:7413-10032 GCA_964453965.1 uncultured Staphylococcaceae bacterium | reverse complement strand
AATCGTAAAAAAATACCTTCTAGAAGTAGAAGGCATTATCAATAATGATCAAGGTATTATTGAAACAGGCATTGCAAGAGAAAGCAAAGATACAATAAAAAGAAGTGTCAATTTTAATAATATTAATAGTAAAACTTCATATCAAGTATTAAAAAGAAATAGTGATACAACGATTGTTCTTGCGACATTACACACAGGGAAGACACATCAATTAAGAGTTCATTTTAATTACTTAAATCATCCAATCGTTGGTGATGATTTGTATAATGAAAATACTATTAAAAATACTAATCTTCATTTACATAGTCACTATTTAGAATTTATCCATCCGGTTACTTCAAAAACAATTATTTTAAAAACATTTCCAGATTGGTTAAATTCTAGCGCTTATGAAGAACTTGGTCAACAAGACCATAATTAATCGCTTCGTTAGAAGTCATATAATAATCACGTTCAGTATCGGACGTGATTTTTTCAATTGTTTGATTAGTATTTTTAGCTAAAATAGAATTAATTAATTTTTTAATTTTATTAATCTCCTCCGCAACAATTAAAATATCAGTTGCTTGCCCTTTAGTTCCACCAATTGGTTGATGAATCATCACCTTAGTATTTTCTAAAACATATCGTTTTCCTTTTTCACCACTTGATAACAAAAAAGCTCCCATTGAAGCACATAACCCAATGCCAATTGTAACAACATTAGGTTTAATATAATTCATAACGTCATATATAGCAAGCCCAGCTGAAACACTTCCTCCAGGGGAATTAATATACATATAGATGTCTTCATTTCCTTTGCTTTCGAGAAATAAAAGTTGCGAAATGATACTTGCACTTAATGCATCATCAATTTCTGAAAAAACCAAAATAATACGATCTTTTAAAAGCCTTGAATAAATATCATAACTACGTTCACCACGATTTGACTGTTCGATGACAACAGGTGTTAAATTCATAATTATCACTCCTATGCATCTATTATACTAAATTAAAGTGTCGATAATTGTTAAAATATAGTCAACTACACACACCAAATAATTTTTTTAAAATACAATAAAATAGGAGGTGATAGTATGTTTAGAAGACCACGTTATAGTTACACACCATTTCCATATAATGTTAATTACAATCAATTTACCAATCAAACAAATCAAACAACACAAACTGAAACAACATATAAAAATGAACAAACAACTACACAAACAACTCAACCAACATCAGGATGTTGCAATACAACTTATGCGACTTGTGCACCAATTTATAGTACAACTAAAAATGTCATTGATCAATATCATGTAACAAAACAACCATACATTTGTAATTATCATACTGAAGTAGTTCATCACTATATTACAGAAAATGAATACATTCCAACATATTCAAAATCAGATGTTTATGATCCAAACGTTTGCCAACGCTGATAAAACGAAAAGTCTCCTCAGGGAGATTTTTTTAAATAATAAAACTACTATTGAAAATAATCCAATAGTAGTAAAATTTTATTTAACAAATCTTTTCAAAAAATCTTGTGTTCTTTGTTCACTTGGATGATCAAAAATATCAGATGGTGTTCCAGTTTCTACAATTTTTCCATCTGCCATAAAAACAACTTTTGATGACACATCTTTTGCGAAAGCCATTTCATGCGTTACAATAATTAATGTCTTACCGCTATTTTTAAGTTTCATAATAACTGATAAAACTTCGTCGACCATTTCTGGATCAAGTGCAGATGTAGGTTCATCAAATAAAATTACTTCTGGGTTCATTGATAAACTTCTTGCGATGGCAACACGTTGTTTTTGGCCACCAGATAATGTTGATGTATGCGCATTAGCCTTATCTAATAAGCCAACTAATTCTAAATTTTTTAAAACTATTTGGTTTGCGGCTGCTTTAGACATTTTTAAAACTTTTCTAGGACCTAAGGTACAGTTTTCAAGAACAGTATAGTTATTAAACAAATTAAATGATTGAAATACCATACTGATTTGTGAACGATAAAAATGATGTCTTTTTTTATTTGTAAAGATATTTTCACCATGAAAATAAATATTTCCACTTGTAGGACGATTAAGTAAGTTAATAGAACGAAGCAAAGTTGATTTACCAGATCCGCTTGGACCAATAATTGTAACTATTTCACCAGGAAAAATATCTAAACTAAAATCATTAATAATTGTTTCATTATTAAATTCTTGATGAATATTTTCTAATTTAATAATAGGTTCCATATCTTCCTCCCTAATTTGAACTAGTCAATGCTTTAGTAGGAGCACCGATTAACTTTTCAATTTTTCTAAATATTATTGCGAACAAAGATGTTAAAATTAAATAAATTATTGCCGCAATAATCATTGGTTCAATGAATGCTCCATAAGTTGACCCTGCCATTGAGCACGCATTATATAAATCAACAATCATAATAACACTTAAAACGGATGTATCTTTAATATTTACAATTAATTCATTACCGATTGAAGCCATTGAATTTTTTAAAGCTTGTGGTAAAGTAATATAAATAAATGTTTTAAAAGGACTTAAACCAATTGAAAGACCAGCTTCAGTTTGTTCTTTACTAATCGAACAAATACCACTACGAACAACTTCAGTAAG
>CAYVQA010000035.1:0-7313 GCA_964453965.1 uncultured Staphylococcaceae bacterium | reverse complement strand
GTTTCATAATATGCATCACTAAAACTTATTGAAAGTTTTCTTTCTTCAGTCGGGCTCATTCCCGCAATAATTAAATCAATCGTTCCAGCATCAAGAGCTTCAATTAAACCATCCCATACAGTTCTTACTAAAACTAATTTATATCCAAGTTCTTCCGCAATCACTTTTGCCATTTGTACATCATATCCTTCCGCATATGATCCAGATACATTTTTGATCGGATAATTTGTTGCTGTTTTAGTTGTTTCTAACCAATTGAATGGCGCATAATCACATTCAAGACCAACAACGATTGTCCCTTTTGATTCATCAAATGTTACTTCTTTACAGCTAACAAGCCAGAAACAACAAAAAGTAATTAAAAATAGTGTAAATAATTTTTTCAAAATCTTTTTCTCCTTTAACATTTTTTATAAAACAAAAAAGCGCCAAGGCGCTTTTTACTAATCAATATCTTTGCAAATTAAATTGTCAAATCAATTAGCGCCTCTACTTACGTAGGAGTGTTATAAGTATTTCCTATAACCCCACGAATAATTTATGCCTAAATTAAACGTTCGGCGATGATTACCTTTCACTATATTCATTGCATGCCTGCTCCTATAGTTACTAATTTACATCGCTACCTCTATTAACTTTTTTGTACACATATTATACATTAAAATAACATATTTGTCAAATAAAGAATCTCAAATCAAAATTAAAAATTAAATTTTTGCAACAATTTTACATATTAAGCGTTTCCAATCAAAAATTTAATAAATTCCATCAAGATATTTACACATTATTTACATAGTTGTATTGATAATACTTTTTTAAAATGCTATAATAAATATTATAGAAAGCGTTTTCAAAAAATGAAAAAAGAAAGGAAGAAAAATGAAAAAAACAAAGATTTTTAAAATTGCTGCTATTTTAATGTTTACATTATTACTATTTAGTTGTGTTAAAAATAAAGCAACAGTAGTAGGCATTGAAATAACAAAAGAACCTTCAAAACTAGAATACGTTGAAGGTGAATTATTTGACAAAACAGGAATGGTAATAAGTAAAATCTATAGCGATGGTACTTCGAAAGAAATATCAGATTACATAATCGATAAAACAGAAAAATTAACGATTAATGATAAAATAGTAACAATCACATATGATGAATTTCATATAACTTTAGATATTAACGTTTTGAGCGCAGAAGTGAAACTAACAGATGTAGAAGTGAAAATTAAAGAAGATACTACATATATAAGAACAATGGATGTGTCACAAAATATAGTATATCGTGAAGTATATTCAAATGGAACTTATAGTGAGTGGGAAACAATTACTAGCGAAGATATTTTATCAAAACAAATAACTAATAATACCTTAACAGTAAAATTATCATTATATATTCAAAATAAAGAATATGAAAAAGAAGTATCATTAGAAATAAACAATGATTATATAACTGTAAATAAGCTTTTAACAAAAGAAACAAATGATGAAATATATGTTGTAAATGGCATATTGGTAGGAATAGCATCAACCAATTCACATATTGAATACTTACTTATGGATCAAACAACAAAAGAAATTATTGGTGTAAGCGGTCTAGAAGGTGATGGAAAAATCAATGAATATTCATTAAACACAAATGGTTTTAATATTGGTGATGAATTACAAATCCCTGTAAAATTAATAAAGGTTGAAGAAAAAGAAGGATTATCTGATTCTAATAAAGTTTATGCTACATATCAAGGTGGAACTGATTATGAAATGGCCATTCTTTCTAAAAATAACAATCTCCAAATTGATAAAGAAAATGTAACAACTATTTCTAATCAAGAAGAATTAATTAACTTCTTATCTACAGAAAATCGTCAAAATAATTTTTACCAAGTTGTAAAACTACATGGCAAATTAAATTATATTTATTACGCATCATCAAAACAATATCGTATTTTCTTTGATGGCGTTACTAAACTTGCAGAACAAAAAATCGACAATTGTTCACCTTGTTTTGGAAGTGGTTCTGAATATTATACAACCGGAAAATCAGTAGGCGAATTATTATTTAATGAAGATGAATATGCGCCAACAGATTGGAAGAATCCAGCATCACTAGTAAAAGATATCTATGCAGTATTTATTGGTGGTAATAGTTATTATCATGAATTTGTTATTTTAAGTGAAGATGATATTCAAGAAGTAACACCTATTTTTGAAAATTATAGTTTCGAAAAACCAACAAACTTAACTTATACAGTAAATCAACAATTAGATTTAACAGGCGGATGTGTTCTTGCAAATTACGATTATGGTTTGCCAACAAGGATTCCGCTAACACTTGAAATGTTAGAAGAAACACCTGATATGACAACAACTGGTAAAAAAACAATTACTGGTACATATAATGATTATCAATTTAGTTTTGAAATTGAGGTTATTGGCAAACAAGTTTCAAGCATTGCATTAAAGGAAGATTTATCAAATAATCAATTTAGTTATCGTGATGGAATAGAAGGTATTATCAAACTACTTTGTACAAAAGAGCTATTAGTTAACTATGACGATAATACTGATGAAACAATTGATATAACAGAAAATATGATTAGTTATACAGATAATTGGGAAATTGGAAACTTTAGTTTAACAATTACTTATATGGCTAAAACAATAACTATCGATACTTTAGTATATCTAAAAACAACAACAGTCGAAGAAATTAAAAAAGAAACTGTTGAAGCTAATTTACAATATGATTTAGTGGGTGTAATTATTGGACAAGCTTTTATAAGTGGTACAGCTTCAGCGCCTAATAATGGTGAATTATTAATCAAAGATTCAAAAACAAATGCGGTAATAGGCGTAAGAGGAATTATCACTAAAGATTCTTTAATTGAAAATAAAAATCTAGCGGTCGGCGATGAAATAGTAATTTGTGTAACTCTTAATAAATATGAAGAAACAAAAACATATTCAGAATATGGAAAAGTATACGCGACGGCAGTTTTGGATGAAGAAATTATAATCAATAGTCATAACAATGATGTCCTATTAGATACTTCGAAGGCGATAAATATTTTCTGTCAAGAAGATTTAAATAACTTCTTAAAAGACTCATCAACAAGAAGCCAAAATGCTTATCAATTAGTAAAATTAGGTGCTGGATTATCGCTTCCAAATTATAATTTAGATACTGATGGGATGTATATTACATATTCTGGAATAAGCACTGCGACATCAAAAATCGATGGATTAACACCATATCTACATCAAATGAATCAAAACATTAATTTAGGTGATACAACTTATCTTACAACTATTTTTGGTGAAGACGCAACACCAAATGTTAATTTTGGAACAGAAAAAGGTGGAAATGTTACAACTACAGATTTATATCTAATGTACATTGGCGGTCAAGGAAAATACTATCATCAATTTATATTATTAGACGCAAGATATGTAAGTACCACTGCCAGCAAAAACTTAAAAGAAATTGTCTTTACAACTCCAACTAAACAAGTTTATGAAGTAGGCGATGAATTAAGTTTAGAAGGCGGTTCAATTGAATATCAATATTATTATAATATTTATGATGAAACAATTAATTTAAGTGATGTAATTGGTGAATATGATATGAGTATTCCTGGAAAACAAACAATTACATTTACAACCGGAGAAAAAGAATTTAAATACGAAATAATCATTGTTAGTGGTAAACCTACTAGCATTGAAATTGAAAAAATGCCAACAGTTTTAGAATATCAACCACACACTAGTATAAGTGAAATTGA
Source organism: uncultured Staphylococcaceae bacterium (assembly GCA_964453965.1). Lineage (GTDB taxonomy): Bacteria > Bacillota_I > Bacilli_A > ML615J-28 > CAG-313 > CAYVQA01. Next base: position 3,537 of record CAYVQA010000035.1, on the reverse strand, counting down.
TTTAACGGGCGGAATTTTAAAAGTTACTTATCCTGAAGGTACATTAAGCGTTCCAATGGAAAAAGCAACAATTACTTCAACTACAGAAGAACAAGATTATTATTTAGGAGAAGTAACATTTAATTTAGTTTATAATGAAATATCATGTGAAATAAAACTAAACTTTAAAGTATTAACAATTAGTGAATTTATGGCTGCAGAAGTAGGAAGCACATATGAACTAACTGGTGTTGTTGTTGGCCCTGTTTCATCACAAGTCACAACCGAACTTCTTATTAAAGAAAAATCATCAAATACTGTAATTGGTATTTATAATTCAGGTGTAGTAGGAACGACTGCAGAGCCTACACTTAATACAGAAGTAATAAATATTGGTGATGAAATAATTTTCACCGCAATACTTAAAAAAACAACAAGTGAAGGAGTAAATCAAGGTAAAATTTACGCCGATGCGAATAAACTATTTACAACAAACTTAGAAATTATTTCAAACAATAATGAAACTCTAGATGTAGAAAAAATTACCACAACTACTATTTCAACACAAGAAGAATTAAAGCAATTTTTAAATAATGAAAATCGTTTCTATACATATGTAAAATTAGTAAATGTAAAAGCAGTATATTATAAGGCTAACACAGGAACATCAGAATTTTATCGTATTTTCTTTGATGATAGTGTTACAAAACTTGATGAACAAAAAATAAATAGTTCTAGTCCAGTACTTAATTTTAATATTGCAAATTATTATTTAACAAATGGATTAAGTAGTTACTTTACAAATGCAACTTCAAAAAGTTATTCAAACCCTGCCACAACTTCATATGATATATACGCACTATTTGTTGGTGGTAATTCATATTATCATGCATTTATACCACTTGGCGATACATGGATTGTTAGTAAATAAGGATTAAATATGAAGAAATATTTAAATATTTTAAAAACATTTAGTTTAATATTCGTATTAGGATTAATTTTAGTTGGCTGTAAAGATAATGACGAAAAAGATAATCGTACATATTGTGAAAAAAATGGCCATACATGGGTTGAGGCAACAACTTTAGAACCTAAGCATTGTACTGTTTGTGGAACAAAAGAAGGTGAAAAATTAGAAGAAAAAAAAGAATTAACCAAACATTTAATCTTAGATACAAATGGTAATTATGGGGGAACAACAAACCGTTCAAAATATGGTTATGGTGCTCCTTTAAATGGTGAATATGATCAAAAAGACACAATCTATTATCGCATTAATGATTATTACAACATGAATTCAACATCTACAAGAACAATTTTTAAGAATTTTTCACCATATCAACAAACAATGGCAGATAGTAGTGGTATTGCATGTGCATTAATGACTCTAAACTATTGTGGTGAAGATGTTAAAAGTACTTATACTGAAGTAAATTTGGTTAACAAATATGAAAGTTTAACTGGCGATACAATTTATAAAAACGGCACAACAAAAGAAGGATTAGTTAAATTATTTAATAATCTAGGGTATAAAGCAAGTGCTATTAATTATAAAGAAATTAGTTCGAGCACATCAGAAAAAATTGCGGACTTCAATGATTGGGTTAAAAAGACAATTGATGAAGGAAAATTCATTTTCGTAAGATATCATGACACAGTTAGTTATAGTTGGCATATTATTATTGGATATGACTCAATGGGAACAGATTACGCAAAAGATGATGTTTTAATTCTTGCGGACCCATATGATGTTGATGATCATTATCAAGATGGCTATGCAACAGTACCAAGCGGCAGATTTTATCGTTGGTGGTTAGATGTTGATAAAGCTGGAAATAAAACAGATGAATTTTCAGGAATTATTGTCGAACCAAAAAATAAAATTACGTTTGAAAGAGTTACAGAAAAACAAGAACAAGTTCAAACAATACCAACTCGTCATCTATTGTTGAATGCTGATGGTTCATTTGGCGGAACAAGAAACGAAGCTTTATATGGTTCAATACCTGAAAAAAATGGTCAAACAGATAACCTTAATTCAATTTATTATTCATTTGTTGACTATTACAATATGCAAAATAGCCAAACACGCTATATTCTTTCAAAATATATGGCTTTTCAACAAACAATGGCTTCATCTTGTGGAATATGTTCAACGTTATCAGTATTAAATTATTATGGCGTCGATATTAAAACATATGATGAAGTATGGCTTACAGAAAAATATTGTGAAGTAAACGATAAAGAAACAATTAAAAATGTTGGTGTTGGTTCAGCAGGCTTAAAAAAATTAGTTGCGGTACTCGGATTTAATTCAAAATCCGCATCATATTCTAGAGCTAATTATCAAGACGAAAGTTCAATGAATTTTTCAACATATGCAGATTTTACTACTTGGATTGTTGCGAATTTACAAAAAGGAACACCAATGCCAATTTCATGGCGACCTATGGGCGGACACTGGGAAGTAATAATTGGTTACGATACAATGGGAACTGACAATCCATACGATGATGTAATTGTACTTGCGGACTCACATGATACATATGATCATTATCAAGATGGTTATAATACATTACCTGCTTATCAATTTTATCGTCAATGGTATAATGGTAGTTTTACTTATAACCAACAATATAATATTTTTGATAACAAATAGTTTCTTTAAATTATTGTATTAAATAAAATAATTCACACACAATAATACAATAATTATTAGAATAAAAAAGCATACTAGGAATAAATTCTTAATATGCTTTTTAATTTTTATAAAATATTAATAAATTTTGGCAAACTAAATGACAAATAATTAAAACTATGATATAATAACTAATAGATACCTTAAATAAAATAACACATTGATACAAGAAAAGTATAATATACTCTATCAAGGGAGAATAGACCAAATTTTTGACTGCGAGTCTATTTATAGGCAAGTATATTAGAATGTTCGCTTGTTGAGTGGCTCTAATCAAGTCCGTTACTAGGCGTTAACTAGTTTAAAGTGCAAAGTAATAATAATTATTATAAAATAATAAACTATTATTTTGAAATAAGGTGGTACCGCGGATTATTATTCGTCCTTAAAATAAGTTTTTTATTTTAAGGTTTTTTTATTTTTAATACGAGGAGATTAAATATGATTAAAAAATTAGAAGAAATGTTACAAGAGGCTACAAAAAAAATTGAAGCCGCAAAATCAGAACATGAACTTTATGAATTAAAAGCATTTTATACAGGCAAAAAAAGTCCTCTTGGCGAAATTATGAAACAAATGGTTAGCCTTGCGGCGGAAGAAAAAAGAGCATTAGGTTCAAAAGCAAATGAATTCAAAACAAAAATTGAATCATTAATTCAAAATGCAAAAGATGCATTAGATGAAAAAGCAATCAACGCAAGACTTGAAAAAGAACGAATCGATGTTACAATGCCAGGTAAATATATGGCAATTGGCTCAAAACATCCACTAGAAAAACTAATTGAAGAAGTTGAAGATTTCTTTATTGGCATGGGATATAACATTGCCGAAGGACCTGAGGTAGAATATGATTTATACAA
>CAYVQA010000034.1:7724-13158 GCA_964453965.1 uncultured Staphylococcaceae bacterium | reverse complement strand
CCACTTACTTCATCAATTGAAAAGTGGCATAAAACATTACATAGTCGTGAAAAACAATATGAAAAATGGGCAGATATAACGATTAATGTTAAAGATGATTTAATAGATACTGTAAATGAAATAATTGAAAAAATTAAACGAAAGTAGGTTAACTATGAAAGTTGTTATTTCTCCTTCAAAAAATAATCAAACATCAATTGATATTCCATCATCAAAAAGTTTACTTCATCGTGATTTAATTCTTGCGGCTATGGCGAAAGGAGTATCTGTCATTCATAATGTTACATTGAATGATGATGTTAAGGCGACAATTCGGTGCTTAGAAAACTTAAATGTTAAAATTAATTATCATAAAAATACTTTAACGATTGATTCTACATCAAAATTAAAAATTATAAATAATCATTTTTATCCGAAAGAATCAGGTTCAACTTTACGATTTATGATTCCTATCATTGGCCAATTTTCTGAAAAATGCATATTTCATTTAGAAGGAAAATTAGGTACAAGACCAATGGATGAATATGAAAAAATTTTTAAGGAAAATGATTGTACTTTTTATTATCAAAACAACTCAGAATTAGTTATTCAGGGTCCCCTTAAATTAAAAAAATATCATTTAAAAGGAAATATTACAAGTCAATATATAAGTGGTTTATTAATGGCTAGTACAATAATCGAAGATGATGTAACGATTGAAGTAGAAAAAGAAATCGAATCGGTTCCATATATTAATTTAACAATTGGCGAACTTAATAAATTTGGAATAAAAATAGAACAAATTGAGACTTTTAATAGTGTTATATATCAAAAAAAGAAAAATCAAAAATTAAAGTGCCAAAATATGGTTGTTGAAGGTGATTACTCACAAGCTGCTTTTTTTATTGCGTTGGGGTTAATTAATCAACCAACTTATATTAATAATCTTGATGATAAATCATTACAAGGCGATAAAAAAATTATTTCATTTATTGAAAGACTCGGTGGAAAAGTAATAAAGGAAAATAATTTAATTAAATCAGAATTTGCCAATCTACCTAAAGATATTGTAACAATTGACATTAAGGATACGCCTGATTTAGGACCAATTCTAATGGCTATATCATCAATATTGCCACTTACAACAAAACTAATTAATACACGTCGCTTAATTTATAAAGAATCAAATCGCTCAATCTCAATGCAAGAAGAACTAAAAAAAATTGGTTCAGTAATTAAAGTAGATGAAAATGAAATAATCATTACAGGTTTAAAAAAAATACCTGAAACAAAAAAAATATTTTTCGATTCACATAATGATCACAGAATTGTGATGAGTCTTGCAATAATTGCGACAATTTTCAAAACAGATGTCGAAATAATTAATGTTGAAGCTATAAATAAATCATATCCGACTTTTTTCGATGATTTAAAAAAATTAGGAATTAAAATAAAAATGGAGAAAAATAATGAATAAAAAAAAAATTTTAATCGTTGGATTAGGTTTAATTGGCGGTTCATATGCAAAAAGATTATCGCAAAACGAATACTTAATTTATGGATATGATTTAAATAGTGAAACTTTAAGTAAAGCATATCAAGAAAAAGTAATTCAAAATATGACAATCGAAAATTTAGATTTTTTTAAAGATATTGATCTTGTCGTGCTAAGTTTATATCCAGAAGACAATGTGAAATTCTTAAAAAAATATCAATCTAAGTTTAAAAGCGGAACAACAATTACTGATACGACCGGAATTAAAACAAAAATTGTAAGCGAAATAAAAGAATTTATTCGTGATGATTTATTTTTTATTCCTTCACATCCGATGGCTGGAAAAGAAGTAATAGGTTATGGCAATAGTGATCCTAATTTATTTAAAGATGCAAATTTTATCATTACGCCACTTGAAAAAAATATCGATATTAGTTTATTATATCAAATTGCTCAAGATTTAGGATTTTTAAACATTGAAGTATTGACAATTGATGAGCATGATGAAATAATTAGTTTTCTATCGCAATTAACTCATGTTATTGCAATTGCACTAATGAATACTCATAATACAGAAAGTTACATCAACTATACTGGAGATTCATTTAGAGATTTAACAAGAATCGCAAAAATTAATGAAAATCTCTGGAGTGAATTGTTTTTAACAAATAAGACGATTCTTTTAAAAGAAATTAACGAATTTAAAAAAGCATTGAATGATATAGAAGAAAAAATTGCATATGACGATTTAGATGGATTAAAAGAAACAATGAAAAAATCTAAAAATGCGCGTATTCTTTTTGATAAACGACATCAATAAAAAATGAACTTTTTGTAGGTTTCATTTAAGATTTCACACATTTTTCATTGATTATTCGCATATTTTGCTTGACATATAAAATCAATAAATGTATAATGTTTTTATTATTAAATAAGCTTAAGAATTACTCAAAATGATGCATAAAGAGGTGATATGAATGTTAAAATTAACTGACATAAAAAAAGACTATAAAGTTGCGGACACACTGGTTCATGCCTTAAAAGGAGTTAGCATTAATTTCCGTGAATCTGAATTTGTTTCAATTTTAGGACCATCAGGATGCGGAAAAACTACCTTGTTAAATATTATTGGTGGTCTTGATCATTATTCGGATGGAGACTTGTCAATTGATGGTGTTTCGACAAAAAAATACAACGACCGTGATTGGGATACTTATCGAAATCATCGAATCGGTTTCATTTTCCAAAGTTATAATTTGATACCTCATCAAACTATTTTAGAAAATGTTGAATTGGCATTAATTATATCGGGAATAAGTAAAGAAGAACGAATTGAAAAAGCAAAAGAAGCCTTGGATAAAGTTGGTTTAGAAGGCCAATATGACAAAAAACCAAATCAATTATCTGGTGGACAATGCCAAAGAGTTGCAATTGCTAGAGCCCTAGTTAATGAACCGGAAATTTTACTTGCGGATGAACCAACCGGTGCCTTAGATACCAAAACTTCAGTTCAAATAATGGATTTAATCAAGGAAATATCTAAAGATAGATTAGTTATAATGGTTACTCATAATCCAGAAATTGCTGAAAAATATTCAACAAGAATTATTCGTTTACTAGATGGTTTAGTTGTTGATGATTCAAATCCATATGATGGTATCGATGTCCAAATTGAAAAAGATAATCAAATTTCTTTAAAAAAATCAAAATTGGGCTTTTGGACGGCTTTTAAATTATCATCGCGTAATTTAATATCAAAGTTTAAACGAACATTAATGGTTTGCTTGGCCGGTTCAATCGGAATTATTGGTGTTGCGTCCGTTTTAGCAATTTCCAATGGTGTAACAGGATACATTGATAGTATTCAAAATGATATGCTATCTGGCAATCCAATTCAAATTTTAGAAGAAACAATCGATCTAGATTCGGTTATGGATAGTATGAATATCTTAGACCAAAGTGATCTTGCGGATAAAGCTATTAAAGAAGGCCAAATCGGAATTGATTTTTTAGTTGAATATTTAATAAAACGTGGAAAAGAATTAACTAATTTAATGGTTTCAAATGAAATTGACGAATTATATCTAGAATATTTACACAACCTTCCAAGTGAACTTTATTCTGCAATTTCGGAATACTATGGTATTAATATTAGAAACAATATTTATACTACAATTGATTTTGAAAATCAAAATAATCCAGTTATGTCTTTAAATGCAATTAAAGAAGTATATACTTCAATGTTGAATACAACCGAATATGCTGATTATTCAAGTATGATTTTAAGTTTGGCAAGTACTTTCATGCAAGCACCAAGTAATCCTAATTTTATTCTTGAACAATATGAATTTATATCTGATCCTAAAAAAAGTTACATTCCAGAAGAAGCAGATGAAATAATGCTTGTAGTTGACAAAAATTATCAGTTATCAGATTTAATATTAGCTCAGTTAGGATATTTGACTCAAGAACAATTCTTTAATATTATTTATCGAGCTGTAGAAAGTGATTTGTATGATTCTGCTTTAGATATTGATTATATTGATTATGATTCATTACTTGGAAAAGAATTCACATGGTATCCTAATAATGTTGTATTTGAAAAAAATACCGGTTCAGATTCTGCTTTTATTCCATATAAATACAAAGCTTATGCAGATGATACATTCACAAATGGTAAAAAATTAAAAATAACAGGTATTTTAAAACCTAAAGATAGCATTTCTTATGGATCGCTTGGTACAGGAATTTATTACACTGAAGAATTAACAAAAGAAATCTTAATTGATAGCTTAACATCAGAAATCGTCGACTATGTTAAAAAACAAGAAGGCCAAGCAATTGTTGGTATGCATTATGAAGATGGCGATATTAAAATCGATAAAGGGGTAACTTATACTTATAGTTATACACTTGATGGCATTGATTATAATGATAATATCGGTTTTGTTGGTTCAACTAATTCTTATGCATCATTAATGTCACAAATGGGAATAACGATGCCAAGTTATTATACTTTATCATTACGTGATTTAGGTGGAGTTGATATTCCTAATTCAATTAGCATTTATCCTAAAGATTTTGAAACGAAAGATGAAATAAGAGCATATTTAGATAAATGGAATCAAGATGAAATAATTTTATTAAATGGTAAGCAAATAACGAAGGAAATGCGTAGTAATGTTGTATATACTGATGCCTTATCGCTTGTAATGTCAATTATTAGCACAATGATTTCGATTGTAACATCGGCATTAATTGCTTTTACAGCTTTATCACTAGTTGTATCAACTGTTATGATTGCAATTATTACTTATGTATCAGTAATTGAACGTATTAAAGAAATTGGTGTTATAAGGTCTCTTGGTGGTAGAAAAAAAGATGTTTCACGTTTGTTTACAGCTGAAACCTTTATTATTGGTCTTGCGTCTGGTACTTTAGGTGTTGGAGTTACTTATCTTTTGAGTACAATTGCAAATTTAATCATTGGATCAATTTCTCCAATTAAACACTTTACAAATTTACCAATTACAACTGCATTATTAATGATTGCAATTAGTGTTGTTTTAACTTTAATATCGGGAGTTATTCCAGCAAAACTTGCGGCTAAAAAAGACCCTGTAGATGCATTAAGAACTGAATAATTTGAAAAACGAGAACCTATTTTTATGGTTCTCTTTTTTGAACTTTTAAATTTAAAAATTTTTAATTGCAAATATTAATGAATTTTTCTGCCATTATGATATAATAAGATGTATTATTGTGTAGATTTGTCTATACATAAAAATATTTTTAGAGGTGAAAATATGCGTATTATCAAAGAGTTTGAAAAATTAAAATTAACTCCGAATATTAAAACACAATACACTTTAGAAAGTGAAAAACGCAAAAATAACACCGTAGGTAGCATTGATGATAAAATTGCTAAACTTTATAAAACAGTAACTACGGGTGAATATA
>CAYVQA010000034.1:0-7624 GCA_964453965.1 uncultured Staphylococcaceae bacterium | reverse complement strand
GCATATAAAAAACTACATAGCAGTAGCGCAGATGTTGCAAAACTTAATCGTTTTACGCAAGAAGTTTGGGTATTAAAATCAAAAGCACCAAGTTCCTCAGTTATGAATGTGACTTCTAAGGAAGTAGTTTTAAAATATAATAGAATAGTTGAACTTGCGGAAGAAATTGATATTCTTTTAGCAGGAAGAACAAAAGCATATGATGATATTAATCTTGAAACTTCAATTAATAATTTTTATGCAAAATATATGGAAATCGTTACAAAATGTGATGTTGAATACAAAAAATCACAAAAAGAATTTTTCGCATTTATTGATGCTAATTATTCATATGGATATCAACTTGAAGAATTTTGTAAAAATGCCCCTAAACAACTTCCAATAGATAAAGAACTTCCAAAAAATATTTCATCAGATGCAAAACAAAAATTTTCACAAATTAAAAGCAAATACATTCAATTTTCAAAAGAATTACCTAATAAAGCTAATGCGGTTTTAGGATTATTTATTGAAAAAGAAATTAATAAGAATTTTAAAAATGCCTTTAATGAAGCGAAAGAAATTCATATGGAATTTGATAAAAACCCTAATCTTTTCTTTAAAAAGAAAAGTCGTGCTACGATTTTAATTGATGGAAAAACTATTAAAGCGCTTAACAGTAGTCTATCAGAAATCAAAAAGAAAATGAATGAACAAAATAAAAAATATATTGGTAATTTAGCTATTTTTAATAATTTAATAACGGAACTTAAAGTTATCCAAGAAATTGAAAAATTAGATGCATATTATAAGTTCATTCAAAAATATCCATATCAAAATGGTAATCCAGATGATTTAAGTGAATTTAATAAATTAGATAAAGCGATTAATTTTAAAACAATTAAATTCCCTTTCCAAAGCGAATGGTCAAAAACAAAAGACTTATTTGCAGAATATACAAGAAGAGTTGCGAAGGAAAGAGAAGAAGAGTTAAAGAAAGAAAAAGCAGCAAAAAGAAGAAAAGCAATTTTAACTTTCCCATTCAGAATGATTTTCAATTTATTTAAATATCTTTTCTTAGGAATCTTTTTTGTCTTTAAATGGTTAATAAAATTTATATGGAACATCATTATAAAGGGTACTGCAAAAGTGCTTTTCACAATTATCACTTTCCCATTTAAAGAAAAGAATTTAGGTGTTAGTGCAATTTTTTCAAGTTTGATATCAATAACTTGTATTGTTTTAACTTTCTTAGGAATTTTTAAATTTGTTCATATTGAAAAAGCACAACTTATTATAATTTTGATTGTTCAAATAGTAATTTCGATTCTTTGTATTGTTGGCGGATTTATTAATGATGATGATTTAGATAATTTTGGTAAATATTTTGTTCTATCAATTTATCCACTCCTTCCTTTAATACCTTTGTTTTTAGGAAAGGCATTAAATATCAATATTGTGATGTTAATTGTTTTAGGAATAGGATTGATTGTAACATCAGTTATTTTCTGTTTTGAACTAGATTATCTTGGACCAGCGTTCTTTATATTCGTTATTGGTAATATTGCACTTATGTTTTTAGGAATTATAGCTTGTAAGATAATGCGTGAACATTCAAGCAATAATGTAATGTATATTTTCTTCTATATTTACTTTTTTGCAACAGAAGTTTATATGATTTTTGAAGTCTGTGCGCAAAATGAAATGTATTGCGATGAAATAAGAGGAATTATTATCTTTTTAATCGGCGCATTATTAGTAGTTACATCATTTGTAATGTATTCATTTAATCTTTGGTATGGTGCGTTTGTCACAATTGCCGGATTGATTATTAGTTTTTGTGCATTTATGATTGAATGCGAAGAAATCGCTTAGGAGATAGAAACTATGAAAATAAATGATTTAGTAAAAGAAATAAATAATTTAATGTTAAACTATGAACGTGAAGTTGAAAATACTAAAAATAAATACTTAAGTGATAAAGGAAATGTTCAATCTAGCATTAATCAAATAAAATCAGGTTCACTTGATGAAGCAATATCTAAAGATTATATTAAAATAGCTGATATTTTAGACAAAGTAATGAATGACCTTCATAGAGTCCAAGGAAGTTATGTATTAGACGATTTTGATTTGGATGCAAAATTTGCAATGGCAAGTATAAAACCGCGTAAGGAATTAAACTTAAAAAAGAATACTGATGATTGGGCGATAAGGATTCAAGAAGAAGCAGTTAATGTAATGGAAAAATTAGCTACTTGTTCAAATTATAATGCAATGTTAGCGCTTCTTAAGGAATTCTATCAAGTCTATGTCGATGCAAAATATCTTCGCGATAATAGCATTTCTCTTCTAAAAAGTTCAGGATTATATAATAGTACAATCAATAATTCATTAGATGTTTATAATGAAAAGTTAAAAAATATTGAAGACGCATACACAGAATCGCAAAAATTAGAAAATATGGAAGTTTACCCAAAAATGAAATCATTAAAAGGTGAACTTGAAAATATTAGAGCAAATAACACAGAATTCCGGATGCAAAATGGTGACATTGAATTTGGTAATGGATATAATGATTCATTCTTATTAGGAACTCAACAACGTGCTCCGATTGCAAAAGAGATTAGTAGTTTTTCAAAGAAATTTCTAAAAGATGATTTACAAGGCTTAAATGTTGAGAAAATATATTGGAAACTTGACGCAAATCATAGTTCAATTATTATTGATTTACCAGAAAATGTGATGAGTGATCGTAAAGCAAGTAATTTTTATGAATATATTGAACAATTATTATTTACTTTCATCACTGGACTTCCAGAAAAGAAAGTAAAAATTTCTGCAATTGATTGTCCATCACCAAGTAAAAGTATTTCTTCACCTTTCACACCAATTATCAAAAGAGCAGAGAAATACTTAGGACAAGTAATTATGCATTCTGAAGTAGTTACTGATAAAACAAAAGTTGAAGATTTAATTAAATCATTATATCAAGAATCACGCAAACGTTCAGATGATTATTGTACTGATGGTTATGATAATATTTTTGCATATAATGAATCTATTGTTGATAACCAACATTATTTCAATCTCTTACTTGTCAATAATTATCCTTATGGATTTGAAAATGAAGAAGTTATTGATCAACTTAAAAATTTAGTTGACGATAAAGATACAGGAATTATTACGATTATTTTCCAATCAAATAATAAAGAAACATACACGAAAAAGCGCAATGACTATGGTTCAAGTGAAACATATCAATATTTAGATTATAAAGAATTTGGTGCAGATTATTTTACAAATTTTGACTTTCAAGAAAAAACATTTACTTATAATGGTGTAAAAACATCATTTGCATTAACAGTTCCAAACTTTAATAATATCACTTATTGGGAAGATATTAAAAGAGGTTACGAAAGTACAAAGATTTTATTTATCGATTCTCTTATTAAACAAGTTGAAGCGAAAAATCCAAGTTCATCTAGCGCTTATTCACCACTTTCTAATAAATTCTATGATTATAAATTAGAAATTCCAATTGGTAAAGAAAATGCGGATATTTATAATTTCAAAATAGATATGAAAGTTTCGCCATCATCAATCTTTTTAGGATCTACTGGCTCAGGTAAAACTTCATTATTACATGTGCTAATTTTATCAGCTGCATATTTTTATTCACCAAAAGAATTAAATATATGTTTAGTTGACTTCAAGGGAAAAGATTCATCAACCGAATTTAACATGTATAAAAAAGGTGGCGATTTGTATATCCCACATGTAAATTATTTGTCATTAAAGAGTACAGCTGAAAATGCTTTAGATATGCTCGATATGATTGAATCTATGCATGGCGAAAGAATGAAGCTTTTAAGTAAAAACAATGTTGAAGATATTGTTCAATATAATAATTTACCAGCAATTAAAGGTAATCCAGATAAAATTATTCCGCGTGTAATTTTTGTAATTGATGAGTACAATACGATGATGATGGGTGGAGTAGAAGGCGATGATACATCAATGGTTTCGGATACGATTGCGACTAAATTATTTACTTTATTAACACGTATTAGATCAACTGGTATTTCTATTTTACTTAGTGGACATAGTACAGAAGGATTAAACGAAAAACATATGAATAATATCCGTACTCGTGTTGCGTTAGCAGGCTATAAAGGACAATTATTCGATTTAAAATATGATGAAACAGATAATGATAAGAGTATTTTAAGCGAAAAAGGTAAATCAATTATTTCTACCGATTTAGGAACAAGCAAACGAATCGTAAGTTTAGCTTATGCAGGTGGAACAAGTAGTAGTCGACAACTTGCGCTTGCAAAACTTATTCGTCAAAAATGTGAACGCTTTGGTACATCATTCCCACAAACTGTTGCTGGAAGTACAGATGTTGTTCCAATTACATCAATGCGTAATCTTAAAGATATAATTAAGAATGATGAATCATTAGATAAGTACTCATATCTTGCTTATATGGGGGTTACTTCAACATCATCGATTCCTGTTGCGGTTCGCTTTACTTCTGAAGAAACGGCCCTTAACTATTTAATGACAGGTGAATCAAGAAGTATTGCTATTTATGAAAGAAATCTTATTTTAGGGTTTACTTATATGCAAAAAGTTAGAAATATTTTAACTTCTTCACCAAGCATTTCTTATATTCGAATTTCAAGCTCGCTTCGGGATAATGTTAATGAAATTAATCCTTATTTAGAATATAAACAAATTAAAAATAATGTTAATGTGATAGAATTAGAAAAAGATGCATGTAATGAAATTATAAATATTCATTCGATCTTTAAAAATCGTGAAAAGAAGAAGACTAACAACCGTGATCCGTATTTATTAGTTGTACATAATGTTAGTTGGATCAAGAAAGAAAGTTGGCTTGATGAAGAAACAAGCAAAGTAGAACAAAACACAAGTGGCTTAACGGATTTATCGACTATGTCAATAGAAGATATTATTGCAATGGAACAAAATGGAACTAATGAAGTCACAGCTACATCAGAAATTACATTTGACGAAATTACTGGTGATCAAGTTCAAGATGCATTAAAAGAACTATATGCGGAAGGGTATAAATATAATATCTTCGTTGTATTATCAAGTTCAATTGCGACAGATTTTGAAGATTATATCAATTTTGCTAATCGTGAAAAAGCTCCGCTTGCAAATACAATTGCGGATAGCCAAGCTTTCTATAGTATTAAAGATAAATATGGAAGCACTTGTTGTCATATTAAATCAAGTAAACAAAAACTTGGTGATGATAATCACACAGTACTTACAGATTTTATTAGTTCAAAAGTTCGTTTATTTGATTATTCTTTAAATACTGAAAAAGAATTCTTAAAAGAATTAGGAGGAAATAAATAATGTCATTATTATCAGAATTTAATCCTAGTAAAATTGATTATTTACGTAGCCAACTAGAAAAAGTTTTAGATGAAATGACTAAATCATTAGATGATTTAGAAAAATCAACAATAAAATTAAATAATGGCCTTCAAGATAGAGTTTCCGTAGAAGCAAGTAAAATAGTTGGTGAATATAAAAGATCAATCAAAAAAGTAAGACAAACAGTTGCCGAAACGATGACAAAGGTAAAAGAATTATCTAATGGCATCAAAGCAACTGAAAATATGTCAGATAACTTAAGGTAACAAGGAGAAAAATATATGAATAATAATATTGTTGTTAAGTATCAAGAAGCAGACATTCTTGTAAAAAATTATGCAAAAGACATCAGAAAATTTAAAGAAGATGCGACAAAAGAAATTGCTAATATCAAGCAAAATGTCTCAACAATGGGAAATTCTTGGAAAGGTGACATTTATGATTCATTCAAAAAAAATGTCAATTCTGAACTTGCACAAATGCAAAGTTGTTTACAACAATTAGATGGATTATCGGTTAAACTAGATGAAATTGGTAAAAAATTCACTCAAATAATTACTTATGCTAAAAATAATTTAGGTCAAGGTAAATAATCATGGCTTCAGGTTTATCATCTTGGAATGATTCTGTCGGTGTTAAATTTAATAAAGCCGTTAGCAATACAAATAACTATTTAACTAATGGTATTAAGCCAGTTCAAGAAAAAATCAATTATGCTCGTGAAATAGCTAATAAACCAGTTGTCGTAAAATCGCAAATGAGTGAAATCAAACGATTAGAGGTTAATTAGAAAATGATTGAATTTACAGTAAGTATGTTGTCAAGTGTTGAAAATGAACTAGATGAATGGACAGGACAATTAACAGAACAAATTAAAAAAGTTACCGCAGTATATCAACAAGTAAAAGTAGGTTTAGAATCAAGAATTGACTATACTAAAAAACAAATAACTCAAATTGAAAATGAATTAAAAGCAGCAGATCAAGTTATTAATAATAACAATAAAAATGAAATCAGATTCAAAAAGCAAATTGAAGAAAACAAAAAAACAATTGAATCATGTAAAAGTGAAATATCTCATCTTCAAAGCGCAAAAAGTGCTGCAGAAGGAGACAAAAGTTCTTACGATAAACAGATTTCTAATTTAAGATCAGAAATTAAACGACTTGAATCAGAAAATGTTGAACTTAAAGAAAAAATTGCTTTAATTCATGAAAATAAAGAAAGATTGTTCAGTATTAAATCGTCACTACGCACCACAAAAGAAAAATGTGAAAGTTATGTAGCCAAATTAAAAGACGCAAAAGAAAGTTTAAATTCTAGTTATTCTTATTTTATTGAAAAAGTTGCGCCATATGTAATGGATAAAGCAAACAATGAAATTATTCCGAAAATGCGTCAAGCTATAATGGCTGCAACTAATTTAGCAAGCGCAATGCTTGAATTAGGTGGTTCACCAGGTTCAAATGTAAGTAATGTGGAAATTTCAGTATCATCAGGAAGTGCTTTTAGACAAACTGCAAGCAATCTTGATCGAGAAATTGATACTATTAAAAATAAAATGGATCATAGTTCAAGAAGTACAAAAAAATTTCGTAGTGGTTTAAATGATAGAGTAAGTGTTGCCGCAAGTGAGCTTGTTTCACAAATTAACAGAGGTATTGATAATATAATGTCTAATTCTTTAAAAGTATATGTGAATAAACTTCAAAATGTTGCAGGTCTATGCGAAAGATACGAAAGCATTAATGTCAATGCATAAAAATAAAGGGCCATATTCAAATCGAATATGCCCTTTTCTTCTTTTTTAAATATAAATATAAAACAATTAGAAGACAACAAATTAATCCCATAATTAATAAAAAATAAAAAATAATATTATAAGCAATATTTTTAAAAATCGTTTCTGGTAACAATTGAATCATATAACTAGTATAAATGAATTTATAATTATCATTTTTAAAAATTAGCTCATGAAAAAGAATAAATGCATTTAAAAAATCAATCATACAATATATTGCAATTGCTAATATAAAAATAACATTTATACATATGCCAATGAAAAAATATTTAATTGTTTTTTCAGAAAATTCTTTTCTTAATAAATAGATAATAATAATAATGAAAATTGATAAAACTAATAAAATAATCAAAAAAGTAAAGAAATCATGAAAAAGAGTTTGACAATCATTTAAATGACTCATTTCTTTTTCAGTATAGAAATTTA
>CAYVQA010000033.1:5196-13172 GCA_964453965.1 uncultured Staphylococcaceae bacterium | reverse complement strand
GGTTTAATATTTATATAATCAACAATATCATGATCGTAAGAATTAACAATTTGTTTTTTCATATAATCAAGAGTATTATATTTTGCCTGTTCCCAACCTTCTTTTAAATCAAGATTATAATGTTCAGCACTAAATCCGCTTAAATATTCTTGCTTATATACAAAGGAATTATTCGTATCGTATGGTAAAATTGGATTAATTTGTTTGTTGTTTAATTTTTTTCCAGCTAATACAAATAAATCATCAAAGGCAAATTGTTTTGTTCCTTTAATATTAAACCAGCGGATTCTTCTTTCAGTATGACGATTTTTCCCCGATCCAACTGTAACTGTATAATATTTTCCTAATCGACCAACATATGACGTAAAAACATTAGTATCAAAAGTCCAAACTGGTAAATATGTACCATTAAAATTATCGATTTTAAAATTCTTTTTAAAGTCCTTTGGTGCATAAAAACTTTTTTTAGCTCTCTTTTTAAAAGCATCAAAAGCATATTCTTTCGGAATTTTAAATGGTATAACTCTTTGTGGTCTAATTCCAGGAAGTTCATCAGTTTTAATTACACTCTTTGAGCCACAGAAAGGACATACAGATGTTAAATCTGTTTTTTGTTTAACATTATTTGCACCACAATTTTGACAATGAAAGACAATTGCTTCATCATCCCATTTTTGATCTTGTTTTAAACCTTGTTCTAAGTCATTTTCAATATCTGAATGTTCACCAGACAAATTTATGTGGTTATCACAATATTCACAATAAAGTGATTGCGTTTCAGGTTGAAACACCATATTTCCGCCACAGTTCGGGCATTGATAAGTTTCATTTTGGACTCTAATTTCTTGTTCTTCCATTAGTTAAGTTTATGTCCACAACTTGCACAAAACTTTGCGGTATCACTTACTTTATTTCCACATTGTGGGCAAAAACGATTTTGAGCTACCGGTGTTCCACAATCTGGACAAAATTTCGAAGTGCTCGTTAAGACTCCTCCACACTTTACACATTTTTTCACTGAATTAGTAGATGGTTGTTGTCCATTAACATCTTGCGCAGAATTTAATGATTGAGCAAACATGTTTCCCATTGCCATACCTGCTCCTAAACCAACACCCATATTTGCCATTCCACCATTAGGGTTGTTTGCGGCATCGCGCATTGCTTGTGCAGCTTGATATTGTGCAAAACTACCCATTTTGTCTGACATAATCCCTACTTGTGTTCTTTGGTCAATTGCTTTTTCAACTTCTTCTGGTAAAGTTATTGCTTCAATAACCATATTGACAATTTTCAAACCTAAGCGATTAAAATCATCTTGTAGGGTATTTTTTAGAATATCACTTAATTCACGATATTTTGCAGCAATATCTAATGCTGGAATTTTTGCTTCGCCTAATGCATCCGCAAAGCCATTTACAATAATACTCTTAAAATATTCCTTTAAATTTTCAGTATCGTATTGTTGGTTTGTTCCAAAGATTTCACGCATAAATGTTGGCGCATCGTCAACTTTAAATGAATATGTACCGCGTCCTCTGATTCTAATTGGTCCAAAATCAGCATCTCGCATCATAATTGGCGATGATGTACCCCATTTTAAATCAATAAATTGTTTTGTGTTAACATAATAAACATCAGCTTTAAATGGTGAATCAAAACCATATTTCCAAGATGATAATTTTGTTATTATCGGCATATTTGCAGTAGTAAGTTTATGTGTTCCTGGACCATATACATCCGCAATTTGTCCACTACTTACTAACATTGCAACTTGTGATTCACGCACAATCAATTGACATCCATTCATAATTTCATCACGATCTGTCATTGGATATTTGTAAACGATCGTATTTGTAGATGAATCATTCCATTCAATAACTTTTAATAATTGTTTTTTAATAGAACTAAATAATCCCATTTTTTTAACCTCTTTTCTCCTTTTTATATTTCATAGTCGCTTCAACGGCTTTTTTCCAGTTATTTATTTGTTCATTTCGAACTTCATCAGTCATATTTGACATAAAGACTTGTTCTGTATTGTGCATTTTTTTAATTTCATCAATGCTTTTATATACTCCAGTTGCAAGTCCTGCAAGATATGTTGCACCAAGAGCAGTTGTTTCTAAACATTTTGGTTTCATCAATTTTACATTGAGAAGATCAGCTTGAAATTGCATTAAATAATTATTTGCACTAGCGCCACCATCAACGCCAAGATACTGCATTTGATATCCAAGCTCTTCAACCATAACATCCATAACATCTTTTGCCTGAAAAGCAATCGCATTAAGCATTGCACCAATAATATTTTCTTTATTTGTTGCTCTTGTTAAACCAAAAATAGCACCTCTAACATCATTATCCCAGTATGGAGTTCCAAGTCCTACAAATGCTGGGACTATATAGACACCACCAGCTGGATCTTTGCTTTTGATGAATTTTTCACAATCACTTGATTTTTTGAAAAATTCTAATCCATCTCTAAGCCATTGAATTCCACTTCCTGCCACAAATACAGAACCTTCTAAGGCATAAGTGACTTTACCATTTATTTTCCAACCAATTGTTGTAAGCAATCCATTTTGCGAATTAATTATTTTTTCACCGGTATTCATTAATATAAAACAACCAGTGCCATAGGTACTTTTCGCATCACCAATATTAAAACAACATTGACCAAAAAGTGCAGCTTGTTGATCACCTATCATTGACGCAATCGGAATTTCAAAATTGCTGTCATCTAATTGTTTTAATGCTGACGCATAACCCATAATTCCGCTATTTTCAACAACTTTTGGCAAAATATTTTTGGGGATATCAAATAATTTAAGCAAATCTTCATCCCAAGTTAACGAATGAATATTATATAATAAAGTACGTGACGCGTTACTATAATCAGTTACGTGAACTTTACCATTTGTTAATTTCCAAACAAGATAAGTATCAACTGTACCAAATAATATTTCATCATTTAATGCAGCTTCTTTTACGCCCTTAACATGATCAAAAATCCATTTTATTTTGCTTGCGCTAAAATAAGGATTAATAATTAAACCAGTTTTTTCTTTAATATAATCGCTATAACCTTTTTCAATTAAATCATCACAAATTTCTTGTGATTGCCTTGATTGCCAAACAATTGCATTATAGACTGGTTTACCGGTTATTTTATTCCAAACAATTGTTGTTTCTCTTTGATTAGTAATCCCAATTCCAGAAATATCAGATAATTTTAAGTTACTACTATTTAAAGCACCTTTAATAACTTGATAGGTTGTTTCCCAAATTTCTTCTGGATTATGCTCAACCCATCCCGAATTAGGGCAAATTTGAAGGAATTCCATTTGTTTAAGACCAATTATTCGGCTTTTTTCATCAAATATTATTGCTCTTGTACTAGTTGTCCCTTGATCAATTGTCAATATATATTTACTCATAATATTACATCCTCATGTATTATTATACCAAATTTTTAGATTATTTGCAAACGTAAATACTTAAAAATACGCGGTTATGACTATTTTTTATGGTTTTATTATTTTTTTACAAAAAAAAGAGTTCTCATTTTTTTGAGAACTCGTTTAATTATTAATTATTTTTTAAAGAATTAATAAGATTGATTTTTTTATTTAACATTTCTGTTTTAAAATTATTAATATCTTCTTGATATTGATTGATAAATTTTTGCATAATTTCATCATTAAAATGATTTATTTTTTCTTCTGTGTTATATTGTTGTCTAAATGTAATAGAACTTATTGATGTTGGCAGTTTTTCTTCTAATGATATTAATTTTTCAATAATACTTTCAAAAGAATTAATAATTAAATCAAATGATTTTTGACAAGCGATTTCAATTGACGATAAAATTGTTTCAGTTGTTTCATATTCAGTTTTTATTTTTGAAAGTTTTATCGTTTCAAGTAGTTTTGATAAATCACTATCACTCATATTTTCAACTATATTTTGTTGAATTAAATATTCTTCTTTAACCTTTGCAAGTTCCATTAATGATTTTTGATAATCCGATTCAGGATTAATAAAAAAATCATAATAACTTTGTTGAATTGTTTGATATGTTTCTTTTAATTCTGATATGAATATAACATAGTTTTCATAAATTTCTTGATATAAATTATTTACATTTTTTATCGCAGATTGAATTAATTTTTTTTCTTCAATAATTTTTTCATAATTACGATATTGCAAAAAATATTCTTCTAATTTAATACTTGAAAATTGCGCCATTTCTAAATCAAATGTTTTGATTTTATTCACTAATTCATCATAATCAAAATTTGTTATTTCTTCTATTTTTAATGTTGAATCTATCATTTTTATTTTATTTATTAATTCATCTTTACTATAACCAATGGTATTTTTTATATTTGCAGAAATATTTCTTTTATTTAATGTATCATGCGTAATGTCTTTTATATTGTTTGTTAAATTATTAGCAATTTCATTATTTTTAGCCCCAATTGTAAAAGTAATTTCATTGTTATTTCCTTTTGATAAATATCCTAAAGAAATTTCAAGTTCAATTACTTGTTTTAATGAATCATTTAATGTTTTTCCGACAATTGTTTCATTACAAAGAATCATTTTTCCTTCATCATTTAAACCATTTGCTGCTATTACTTCATTTTTTTCGTTGACTATCATTTCAATGCTTGGGTTTACATCAATCTTAATTATCGCATTATATGTATTTTTAGGAGTGGTATTTTGTTTAATTAAAGAAAGGCCAGCTACAAAAAGGATAATACAAAATGATAATGCAAAAATTAATGGTTTAAAATTGTATTTTTTCTTTTTATTTAGAGACTGATTAGATAATACTTTTGCATATAATTCTTTACTTGGTTCTTTATCAGCACCAATTGCATTATCTAAATCTTTTTCTAATTTATCTTCAAACCGCATTATTATCATACACCTTTCTTAAAATTTCTAGTCCATCATAATACAAGCCTTGTACTTTACCAATTGTCATTCCTAATGCAGCCGCAATTTCTTTAAATTTATAATTATAAATGAATCTTAAAACCATTATATGAATTGTTTCTTCATTTAAATTTTCTTCAAAGATAATTAATAAATCACGTGCTTCTTGTGACAAATCAGGTGTTTTGTAAATTATATCATCATCTAATAAATTGAGCCGTTCTTTATTTCTCGTAACATAATTTATACAATGATTTCGTGTTATTTGGCAAATCCACTCTTTAAATTTATTTTGATGATTATATTTATCAATTGATCTCATAATTTTCATAAATACTTCATTTACAATATCTTCAGAATCTTCGCGATTATAAGTATAAGAATATGCAATATGGTAGATTAGTTTTACATATTCATTATATAACTTTGTAAAAGCTTCTTCATCATTGTTTTTTAGATCTTCGATAAATTGGTTAGTCACTATGAGCATGAAACTTTCCTCTTTTCTAATATACATAACCCAAAATAATTAATTATTATTCTAATTTTACAAAAAAATTTATAAATAAAATCCGATTATTCACCGGATTAATATTTGTCTTAATTAAAAGTTAATATCAATATATTTTGATGTTTTTCGCTTTCTTTCTTTAGTTTTTTGGGTTCTTGATGCCTTTGCTTTGGCTTTAATAATTGATTTTACATTTTTGTCATTTTTTTGATTTTCGCCCAAGTTCTGGGATTTTTTTTCGATTTTTTGGTCTTTTTCCTTCTTTGTTTCCCTTCTAGGAGCGTTCGAGTTATTTTTTTTGTGATTATTTACCTTTGAATGATTCTTTTTTTCATCTATTGATTTTTTAATTGTTACCGGTGGTTCTGGTGACAAAATAACATCTTTAATCTTTAAACTAGGTGATGCAATATTTAAAAGTGCTGCAGCAACATGTTCGGCACCATAAACATTAATTAAATATTTGGCGGTGTTATATTGAGCATAAATATTTAGATCTTGCATTGATTCTTCTAACATTATTGATAAACGATTAATTTTTGAATTATTGATTTCTTCGTCAGTTGGCTCTTTTATGAATTCAATGTTTGATTTTGTTTTTTTCATTATTAATTCTAAATGTGGATATTCACATTTTTGTAAAAAAGTATATGATTTACCTCTGTTTAAAGCACGGCCTGTTCTACCAATTCTGTGTACATAGTACTCAATTTCTTGTGGCAAATCGAAATTAAATATTGTATCAACACCAGTTATATCTAAACCTCTTGCGGCAACGTCAGTCGCAACTAAAAATTTAAATTGGTTCGCCCGAAAATTATTCATTACATTGTTTCGTTCTTTTTGTGTTAAATCACCATGAATCGCTCTTACTTTAAAACCATTTTGATTTAATGCAGCTGATAATTCTTCTGCGCGACGTTTTGTTCTTCCAAAGATGATTGCTTTTTCTGGATTTAGTTTCAATAATAATTTTATTAAGATCTTAAATTTATTTTTTTCGTTTGAAAAAATTGCATATTGGTCAACATTTTCTGTTGTTTCTAATCCAGAACTTATAAAAACTTCCTTAGGACTTTGCAAAAGTTGATCGGCTATTTTTTTTACATTTGCAGGGATTGTTGCGCTAAATAAAAAAGATTGCCTATTGATAGGAATTGATTGAATAATTTTTTCAAGCTCATCTTTAAAACCAAAACTTAACATTTCATCTGCTTCATCTAAAGTAATTGATTTTAAATGTTCTAAATTTAACTTTTTATTATTAATTTCATCAACGATTCGCCCTGGAGTTCCAACAATAATGCTTGGATTTTGTTTTAACATATTTCTTTCAGTTCGGTAATCTTGTCCACCAATAATTAAACCTATTTTTACTTTTGTATATTTAGCGATTTTTTCTAGTTCAGTTTTAATTTGAATTGCAAGTTCTCTAGTTGGTGTAATAATTAAATGAGCAATTCCTTCGTTTTGTTCTTGTGACATTTCAATTAAGGGGATTCCAAAAGCAGCTGTTTTACCAGTTCCCGTTTTTGCTTGGCCGATTATATCATTTCCTTCTAAGATTAATGGTATTACAGCTGATTGAATATCCATCATAGTCTCATAATTCATTTCTTCAATTGCTTTAAGAATATTTGGGCTTATATTTAATGAATTAAATTTTAATAGTGTTTCCATTATTTTTCCTTTCGATTATTTATTTTGGCGAGTCCGCCAATTGATGTTTCCTTATATTTTGTATGTAAATCTAATCCTGTTTCTTTCATAACATCAACTACATTATCGAAAGATATATAGTGATTTCCATCTGTCATAATTACATAATTTGCAATATTATATGCAGAAATAGCCGCAACTGCATTTCTTTCAATGCAAGGTATTTGAACCATTCCATCAACTGGATCACAAGTCATTCCTAAGTTATGTTCTAATCCCATTTCAGACGCATATTCAATTTGTTTATCACTTCCCCCAAGTAAATAACAAACTGCAGCTGAAGCCATCGAACATGCGACACCTATTTCTCCTTGACAGCCTACTTCTGCCCCGGAAATAGATGCATTAGTTTTTACAAAATTTCCTACTAGACCTGCAATAGCCAAAGCATTAATGACTTTTGATTTTTCAATATTTTCAAAATCTTTCATTGCAAATAGGATGCCTGGTACGACCCCACTAGAACCACATGTAGGCGCAGTAACAATCTTATCGCCGCTCGCATTTTGTTCAGATACGCTTAAACTATAAGCATAAATTAAACTTAAAAGACGTTTATCTTTTAAATATCCTTGGTAAAAACATTTTGCTTTTCTGGTTAATTTAAGTCTTCCCGGTAAATTATCGGTTTTTTTTAAGCCAATTTTAATTGAATTTTTCATAATTTGATAAACTTCTTCTAAATACTCTTTTAGTTCATTATCAAATATATAAATATATTCTATCAAGGTAATATTTTTTTCATTAATATATTTTAATACATCTTTGAAATTTGTATGAGGATAAACTTTTTTAT
>CAYVQA010000033.1:3101-5096 GCA_964453965.1 uncultured Staphylococcaceae bacterium | reverse complement strand
TTTTTAATTGATTCCATAATTATCTCCAAATCTCAATAGTGTTAATAAGTATATCATAATTTTAATAAAATTGCAAAAAAATGTTCTTTTACAATTTTATTTATCATTAATAAACCAAAAAACACCTATTTTTTAATAGATGTTTTTAGCTCAATGTTTTATATTTTATTTGTTAAAAACTTTTTTTAATTCATCAAGTTTTTCTTGGATTCGGGATTTTATTAATTCCACAATTTCATTCTTATTTAGAGTTCCATATTCATCATAAAAAATAGGCTTTAGAAAATGAACGCTACATGATACTTTCTTTAATGAATTTTCACCATAAACTTTGTGAGTATCCCATAATGTAACAGGCACAATTGGACATTTAGCATTTAATAAAAATTTTATGCAACCTGTATGAAATTCTTGTAGCGTATTACCATTTTCACCCCAAGCTCCTTCAGGAAAAATAAGAAAGTTTTTCCCTTCTTTTACTTCTTCGCCAATTTCTTTAAAAAGTTTTATACCTTGTCTAAAATTATCTTTTTCTAATCGTTTTGCCTTTACAAGTCTTAAAAACTGAGTAACTAAAATTCCATGACTTCTTTTTTCATCGATTACTACTGATAATGGTCTTTCGTGAACTTCGTACACAGCTAAAGCATCAAATTTTCCTTGATGATTTGAATATAAAACATATCCATCATCAAGTTCATTTATATACTCGAGTCCTGTAACTTCAACATTTACTCGTGATTTTTTGACAACACTTGATAAAACTTTTCTAGCATAATTATATCTAAATTCATCATTTACTTTTCTACTTTTTTCATAATGAGTCATAGTAATTACGTAATATAAAACTAAAAAGATATTACATACTATCACACATACAAATCTTAACATATTCTCACCACTTAGTTTATTTTGTTCTAATTTTATAACTTGTTACGCCAGTAATCGTTTCTCCATCGATTTGCAAAGCAGTTGGACGATCAAATTTGACTTCAATATTATGACCATTAATTACTTCAACCATTTCTGTATGTTTTACATGTTCACCTTTGAAAATAGTTGGGAAAACGATTAAAGTTTTTAGTTTTCTTGCTTTATGTAAAACGACTGTTGAAACTTCTTTTGATGGATTTGTACGATCTTGATTTGGACTAACCATCATTCCTCCACCATAAAAGCGACCTTTCATTGTCGGAGCAAGCCATACGCGATGATATTCTTTTGTTACTCCATCAACAGTTACAACCGCATTTGGTGCTTTATAATGAAATAATAAACCTTTAATTGCTATACTTGTATAATTTACTGGTTTATCTGACTTTAATTGTAGTTTATCGCCTTCTTCACAACAGTAACCATCAATTCCATAGCCAACACCATTAATAAAACGATAATCCTTGTCATTTACTGTAACAATTGGTAAATCTTTAATTAAATCATTAATTAAAATTCGACCATTTACATTGTATTTAGTATCTTTTACATCATTGTAAAAATCATTTCCTGTACCAGCGGTAATAAACCATATTTCATTGTTAATATCAATATTTACAACTTCGTTTACAAAATGATTTAATGTTCCATCACCACCAACTAGATAAAACTTGTCAGTAGAATTTGCATTTGTGAATAATTGTTGATAATTAACACCATCTAAAATATTAATTTTATTAACATCTGCAAGTTCTTTTTCTAGATTATTTACTATTTCTATACTAGTTCCATTTTTTGCTTTTGCATTATATAAAATATAATTCATTATTCTTCTCCTTTTTTTATTTCGACATTTAAATCTTGGGCAATTATTTTTTCAATTTTTTCAGATACTTCGGTTGTATTCATCATTTTGTAATCATCATACTTCAAAACTTCAAGGATTCGCATTTCGACAATTGTTCTATGAAATGGAAAATTTTTATGAATCATTTCCGTATTACGAAGTGACGCAATAACAATTGGGCATTCACTTTTAAATGCTATTTTGAAACATCCAGG
>CAYVQA010000033.1:0-3001 GCA_964453965.1 uncultured Staphylococcaceae bacterium | reverse complement strand
ATAAATGATTCAATCATCGGATCAAAATTAGATTTATGATTATATACAAATAAATATTTTTGATTGTTTGGAACCATTGATTTATTGACAACTTTAATTTTTACTCGACCTAATTCACATAATAATTGTAATGTTTGATCTAAAATCCACTTATGAAATTTAGTTGTTTTTGTATATTCTTTTTTTACATTAATTGTTAAACTAATTAAATAAATTACAATAAAATAAAGAATATTAAAAGCGATATAACCACCAATAAAAATTAGAATTAAAACATACCATTCACTTGTAATTGTTAGTGAACTAAAATATGTAATTAGTCCTGTTAAAATTAGACTTAAAATTAAAAAAAGATATTTAAGCATCTTTTCACCAACCCTTATTTTGTTACAATTCATTATTTTTACAAATTATAACAAATTATTGTCAACTGAAAATCAACTAAAATATCTTTTGATTTTATTTTTAATATGTTTTATAAATTATTTCTTCAATAAAACGAAGTGGAACAGGACCACAATCTAAAATAATTTTATGATATGCAATTGGATCAAATTCAACTTTCGTTGAAGATGATGCATAATTATACATATCTTCTAATTTTAAATAAGTAAAATAATATTTTTGGCTATTAGTTGGTACTTCAACTAATTGTTCATAAACACTATTGATTGCGTCTGGTTTATAATTTGCACTATCTTTATTGTAAGTTGTTAAGTACTTTCCTAAAAAACCTTCGGCTTCTTCTTTTGTCCATCCTTCATAGTGAATTCCCATATCAAGTCTAGCCGTAATTATGCCTGAAAATTCATCACTTAATTGCAGTGCTCTTAGAACTTCTGGAGAATAAGTTCCTTTTAAAAACTTATAAGAATATAATTCAGTGTATGTTGCCCATCCTTCAATGTAACCACTGCTTTTTAAAATTTTTCTTAAAACATTGCTTTCTGTATTTTTAAAATAGATATTTTGATACATATGGCCTGGAAAACCTTCATGAGCAATCGTTGTATATAAATAATTGTAGTCTAGAACCAAATTATCATTTTCATCGGTTGTATGAATTGATTTATTGTTTAAATAAATAAATTCATCTGTATAATTATCAATTGCACTTGTCATGTATGCTGCAGGACTAAAATGATCTTCCATTGATTTATCAATATAATTAATAGTCATATTAGGAAGTTGTTCTAATTCAAGCGTAGGGAAATCATTATAAATGTTTTTTGTATACCAATCGAGTATTTCCTCAGGATCATTATCAGTTAATTGCATATTTATAACTTCGTTTCTAACAGTAGGATCACTAATTAATGTTGCATATTCTATAAATTTAGAATCTAATTTTTCTTGTAAATAAGTTATTGCTTCATCAAGTGGTATGTCATATCCTGTTGTTCTTTTAAATAATGCTTCATAATATTTTTTACCAATTTCATATACTTCATCATTTTTAGTAATTACATAATGTGCAAGCCCCATTTCATTAGTCGCACGATTATAAACTACTTTTAAATTATCACGAACATATGCATAAGCTTCAACAACACTTGAATGAATTAATTCTTCATTTTGTTTTTTAAAATTTTCTTTTTTCTCATCAGTTAAGAAAAATAAAGAATCAATTTTATTATCAAACATTTCGACCATAAAATGCTTTGTCATTGTTTTATTTACTTCTTCGATAAAGTTTTCACATTGATCAACAACTTTGTCAATAACAAAATTAGGCATTCCATAACCATTATCGGCTTTTTCAATTTCAAAATTAACATATTTTTTAAATGTTTCTGGCATTAATTCTAGATATTTTAAATAATTATTAATATCCGTTTCATCTTTTAAATTATATTGAACAAGTAACAGTGGCAATTGGGCTTGATATCCTAAATATGACCCTAAATAATCAGATTTTAAATAACCCATATTTGCGGTTTCAATAACATAATTATATAAATCATCAATAACTAAATAAGTCATTTGTTGATCAAAGCTTAATTCATCATAATTATATTTATGAAGTGGTGAAAAATATAACTCTAAAATTAATGTGCTAAACGCCGAACCTGCAGATGGAGTTGGTAAACTTGGTTCATACCGCTCTAATCCATAATTTTCCGGATGCTCAAAAAGATAATTTGAACTCATTTCATCTCCACCCATTGCTAAATTAAATATTTTAGCAGCGAAGTCATCAAATGTTGAAGGATCTAAAGTTTCATTACTATTTATATTACAACTAGATAAATTAAATAGTAGTAAAATAGAGATAATAATTAATAAAAAATGTTGAAAAATATTACGATTATGTTTTAATTTTTGCATACTTTCACCTATCATCTTTCTTTTTCGTAAATATTATATAATATTTTAACTTTTTTTACAAGTAAGATATTAAGAATTTCAAATGAATTTCATCTTAATTAATTTTTTAAAATTTTACAAGTTATTTTACTTTACAAATATAAAAAAATAGTGTATAATTAATATGCTGTTTTATGAGATATATTTGTCCCAGTAGCTCAGTTGGATAGAGCAACGGCCTTCTAAGCCGTGTGTCGGGGGTTCGAATCCCTTCTGGGACGCCATTAAAAAAACTATTCACTAAAAGGACAATCTTTTAGTGTTTTTTTATTTTTATCGTGAGGTAAATAATGAAACGAAGAATATTAAATTTATCTTGCCTATTATTAGGAATTAATACCTTTATTATTATTTTATTTTTGGTTTTTAGTTGTTGTGCCTTTAATCGTAATACTTATTATAAACATTATGATAAAGAAAGTTTTCAAATTTATTATGTAAAAGAAAATAATAAATTTGACTATGATGTAACCTTATCAAAAAATCAAATTAAAAAAGTTCTTGATACTACATTAAATTATATGATCAATAAAGTTGAAACTCCCCAATTTGAAGTTATATTTACTAATGATATAAGTTTAAATTTCTATACTGAAAAAGAAATGAGTCATTTAAATGATTGTCAAACTCTTTT
>CAYVQA010000032.1:0-13675 GCA_964453965.1 uncultured Staphylococcaceae bacterium | reverse complement strand
TTAAATTGAAAAAAATTACAAAATTATTATCACTATTATTTGTACTAATTGGGGTAAGTATATTAACAGTTATAATTTCAAATAATGTTTCAGCAGATGAATTAGCAGATGATGAAGTATTACTTGAAGCTAATTTTTCGCAAGAAACAATCAGCAGTTTAAGTAGTTTTACAAAAGAAAAAATTGCTACACAAATTAAAACATCTAGAAGCTTTGATTTTCAAAGTGGAGTCTTGTCAGAAAATAATGAGCAAACAAATAATTCAAGATCTGTAATAAGTTCATCTAAAATGAGTTTTATTGCAACAAGTTCAGTTACAAAAGTTGAAGGAACTGAATTAAAAGAAATAACAGTTAGAATTTATTATGAATGGACTAATTTACCAACGTGGAGGTTGGAAGATCCTATTATTGCTAGTTGGACTAGTGATACGTATTCTTTAAAAGCTGGCAGTTTTCATTTTGAAGACCATTACAAAGTTGGAAGTACAGATTATACATTTACATCATCTAGTAATTTCAGCAAGAAAAATCAAAATACAATTTGTTGGTTAGCAGATTTAAAGGGATATAATGTACTCGGAAATTGTAATTCATTATATGGTTTTGCTGAGTTTATTTTAGTTCCGTATGAAACTAGTAGACACTTTGCAATAGGTGAATTAGATGCAATTTATATTCATTCTATTGGTAAACAAGCAACAGAATATACTCTTGGTAGCGAAACTGGATATGAAATTACTGATTATAGCGATATTGATTATATATCGTTAAATGCAAATTTAACTTGGCAAACGCCAATAACTATGAGTGGATCTGATTACGGATTTACTAGTACTTATTCTTCAACAGAAGAAACTAAAGAACACAGTTTTAATAATTCAATTTTAATTACTAGTTTTACAACAAAAAGATTAAGATGCGCATACATTGATGATTCATATGTTATTATTTCTGCAATTCAAAGAAATGCAGGAACAGCATATTTAGAATATCAATTTATCGAACCAGTTTATGAAATTATTGTTGATTTAGCATATTATAGTAGTAGTGAATTTATTACAACTTCAACAGCGGAAGCTGCTCTTCAATATAAGAATAGTAGTGGAAACTGGGTGACTCTAATTAATTTCTTTGAAGATGTAACTTTACCAACTGATCGTACAGCGCCAACGACATTTACTTTCATGTTCCCGGCTAATGTTCGTCAGTTTAGATTTTACACTTCTACGACTAATGCAATTGGTACAAGACCTAAAGGAAGAATTTGTATAGGAGACATCAAAATTTTTGGTGAATTATAAAAATTGCTAATATTATATAAAGGAATTGATTGATCAAATTTAATTATTTAAAAAAAGATAATTGTTAAGGATAGATTTCTATTTGATGATAAAATATAATAGTGCTAGCAAATCTGTTTTTAATTGTTGGAAGTTTTAAATATGTTTTGATATAATGATACACCATAAATATATAATAACCCTTTTGGTTATTTTACACTTTATAAATTAATATAAAAAACTTGATGGAGATAGTTTACGCGAAACAAATAAATTAATTAACAATACAATGGGAGGAATGGGATATACGCAACAATCGTCATTTATGGGGCGTTAATTAATTTGATAATT
Organism: uncultured Staphylococcaceae bacterium; assembly: GCA_964453965.1. Classification (GTDB taxonomy): domain Bacteria; phylum Bacillota_I; class Bacilli_A; order ML615J-28; family CAG-313; genus CAYVQA01. Next base: position 12,041 of record CAYVQA010000032.1, on the reverse strand, counting down.
TTAGTTGTTTGGGGAAGTAACTAAAGTTATATGTCTTTCACCAATGTAATAATTTTATATTATCTTTATATAAAATTACAATTTACTGACATTAAGATGTCAAAAGAGGTATTTCATAATTGAAATATCTCTTTTTTTTAAAAAAAATTATAATTAGCAATTTTTTTGCATAGAATGTATTGGTGATAATTATTAAGAAAAAAATAATATTTGTTATTTTATCTGTTTTATTAATGAATCTATTAATTATTAATTGTTTTAGCATTGAAAGTAGTGCTAGTACTAGTGAGGAAATTAAAATTTCGACAAATGCATGTGTGTTATTAGATCCTTATAATAATCAAGTTTTATATGAAAAAAATAAAGATGAAAGATTATTTCCTGCTAGTATGACAAAAATTGTGACATTAAAATTAGTATTAGATGCAATTGTAAACAAACAAATAGCATGGAATCAAGTTGTTAAAGTATCAAAATATGCCTCTATGATGGGCGGTTCACAAATATATTTGGCAGAAGCAGAAGAAATGAAAGTAGAAGATTTATTTAAATCAGTTGCTATTGTTTCTGCTAATGATGCTGCAGTCGCATTAGCTGAACTGATAGCTGGTAGTGAATCACAATTTGTAAATAAAATGAATCAAGAAGTAAAAAAATTAAATTTACAAAATACGCATTTTAATAATTGTACTGGTTTACCAACGACTAACCATTATACATCACCATATGATATTGGTATTTTAGGAATTGATTTAATTAATAAATATGAAGATATCATTTTAAAATATACAAGTTGTTATGAAGATTATATAAGAACTGATACATCAAAAAAATTTTGGCTTGTAAATACAAATAAATTAATTAAAAGTCATCCAGAAATTGATGGTTTAAAAACGGGATGGACGAAAGAAGCAGGTTACTGTTTAACATGCACAATGAAACGAAATGATATGCGGTTAGTTTCTGTTGTTATGGGAGCTGAATCAGTTGATAAAAGGAGTGCGGATACATTAAATTTATTACATTACGGATTTAATAATTTTCATAAACGTACTTTGTTCAGCGAAAATCAAGTTTTAAAAAATGTAACGAATATTTTACTTAATCCAACTACGCAATCAATTATTGTTCCTAAAGAAATTAATATAATTGAAAATAATAACCAAACAAATGTTGATTATAAATATGAAATTGAAATTGATAATCGCAAAATTAATACTTATCAATCAAAAAATATCGGAAAATTAAAAATTTATAATAAAAAAGGTGACTTAATAATTGATACGGAATTAGATTTATTATCTGAAAATAGTAAAGCAACATTCTTTGAAGTCCTATTTGAATTAATAAAAGCAATCTTTTAAATTATGATAAAAAATAGCAAATAATCTTTTTTTAAATGTAATTTTGCTATTTTTTTTATTCATTTAGCCAAAATAGTTCTATATTTAAAATAAAAAGAATACTTTATTTATAACAAATGCCTTTATTTATGATAAAATAGTCATTGGAAGGTGAAAAAATGGCATTAAAGTTTCAATTAGGAGTAAGAAAAAACATTTTAATAATTCGTTTAGATGGCGATTTTGATCAATCAAACGTTTCAAGATTAAAAGAAAAAGTTATTAATGTGATGGATAAATATCAAATTAAATATTTAATTTTTAATTTTGACAAAGTAAATTTTATGGATAGTACCGGAATAGGTTTTATTATTGGTAGATATGCAGAAATTAAAAAAAGAAAAGGAATGGTTTTTATTTGTTCAATGAATCGAATAGTCGAAAGAATTTTTAATCTTTCTGGTCTTTGTAAAATATGTTTTGTCACAAAAGAAGAATATGATGCGATGAAATATTTAGAGATCGCATAATGGGGGAGCATATGAATAATACTGTTAGTATAAAAATCCAATCAAAATTAGAAAATATTGCGTTCGCAAGAACTATTTGTTCAAGTTTTTTAATTAACATAAATCCAACAATTAGTTTTATTGATGAACTTAAAACTGTCATTTCCGAAGCAGTAACAAATGCAATTGTTCATGGATATGAAAATAGAACTAATAAAGAAGTTTTAATTGAATTGGGATATGATGATGAAAATGTTTATTTGAAAATTGCTGATAATGGTGTGGGGATTGAAAATATTGAAAAAGCAAAAGAACCATTATATAGTTCAAAATCAATTGAAGAAAGAGCAGGGCTTGGATTTACAATTATGGAAGTTTTTACAGATTCAATGGTTGTTAATTCAATTTTAGGTAATGGTACTACTTTAGAATTTATTAAGAGTTATAAGAAAGAAGAATATGATGATTAGTAGTTTAGAATTTTTAATTACTTCAGAAAAAAAATTAGTATACGAAATAATTAATCAAAACTATTCTGAAACCAATATTCGTGATGAATATATTAATGCAGGTTTTTTAGGCTTAATTGAAGCAGCGCAACGATATAATATGTTTAAAAGTTTGTCGTTTCGAGATTTTTGCATTCCTTATATAATAAGGAATATCGAATCTGTTAAAAATCGGATAAATTAAGAATAAATTGTATAATTTGTATTATTTTCATTAATAATAATGATGGTGATAAAATGAATAATCAAATTGTACAAAAAGTAATTAAAAAAAATAAGCCCAAAATAGCTTATTTTAAAAATATGATTTGGGCTTTTTTAATAGGTGGAATAATTGGCTTATGCGGTGAAATATTTTTTCAAATATATTATCAATTTTGCAATTTTTCAAAAGAAAATTCACTTTCTTTAATGAGCATATCGTTGGTAATAATTTCTAGTGTATTAACTGGATTAGGAATTTATGATAAAATTGGTCAAATTGCTGGTGCGGGAACAATACTACCAATAACTGGATTTTCAAATTCAATGACGTCATCGGCACTTGAATCTAAATCAGAAGGACTAGTTCAAGGAATTTTCGCAAATATGTTAAAGTTAGCTGGAACGGTAATAATTTCAGGAACAATTATGGCATTTATCGTTTCATTAATAATATTTTTAAGTGATAAATTATGGTAAAAGTCGGAAAATATAGTCTTGCATTCTTTAACACCTATATTAAAGATTCATTTACCATTTCTGGACCATTAGAATATAGTGGACCATTAGGTGAATTTATTGATTTAAGTGCATTAGAAAATAGGTTTAATCAAAAATCATGGGAAAAAGCTGAAATTTATATGATAAATGAATGTATTAAAAAAATAATAGATTATAATAATGATGAAAATATTGAAATTGCAATTTTAGGTGATTTAAATAATCAAATTATTGCAAGTAATTATGTAATGAGAAATTATAAATTTCCATTACTTGGTGTGTATTCAGCTTGTTCAACTTTTACAGAATCTCTTACATTAGGATCAATTTTAATTGATTCATTAGAATTTGATAATATAATTATTGGTGCATCTTCCCATAATTCAGGTTCTGAAAGACAATTTCGTTCTCCAACTGAGTATGGTGGTCAAAAAAGAATTACATCAACTTATACAGTAACAGGTGCTGGACTTGCTTTATTATCAAGTAAAAAAAGTAAAATAAAAGTTTCGAGAGCAACTTTAGGACTTGTTTATGATGCCAAAATTACTGATCCAAGTGACCTCGGAACAGCAATGGCACCAGCAGCTGCACTTACTTTTATAAATCATTTAAATGATTTTAATATAAATCCTGATGAATATGATTTAATTCTTACTGGTGATTTATCAAAATATGGTAGTAAAGTTTTTCTAGAAATTATTAAAGAACATAAAATTGAAATTAAGAATAATTATAATGATTGTGGATTATTAATTTATGATCTAAATAATCAAGATGTTTTAGCAGGTGGAAGTGGTGCTGCCGCAAGTGCTTTAGTCACCCTAGGTTATGTTAAAACTTTAATTGAAAAAAGAATTTTTAAAAAAGTTTTAATTATTGCGACGGGAGCATTATTTAATCCAATGATGACTTTACAAAAAGAATCAATTCCTTGTATTGCACATGCTGTTGTTTTAGAAGGTGTTCAATGAATTATTTATTAGCGTTTCTTTCTTGTGGTTTGCTTTGCCTAATTGGACAGTTTTTGTTAGATCGGTTTAAGTTATTACCAGTTCATATTACGGTAATTTTTGTTTCGCTAGGTGCAGTTTTAGAATTTGGGGGAATTTATGATAAACTATTAGATATTGGTCATACGGGATTAAATGTTCCAATATCATCTTTTGGCCATACAATGGCCCATTATGCTGTTTTAGAAAGTAAAACGGGGGGAATTTTCGGGTTAATGAAAGGCATTATGGTTTCAACTGCTCCTGGTGTTATTGCTGCAATCTTAGCCGCATTTGTTGTTGCTTTAATATTTAAACCAAAAAATTAAATAAATAGAAAATAATTTGTTATTTTGAGCTTTATCTCTTGAAAAAAATATGAAAATAAGGTAAAATAATAAATAATGATAATATTAAATATAACATAATAGAGAGGAAAAAAATGGCTCATATAAAAATAGGTATGTTAGGTGGCCTTGATGAAAATGGGAAAAATATGGCTGTCGTAGAAGTGGATAACCACATTTTCATTCTTGATGCTGGACTTCGCTACCCAGATGTTGATATGTATGGTGTAGATGCGGTTGTTCCAGATATGAATTACTTAATTCAAAATAAAGAACGAATAATGGGAGTATTTATTTCTCATGGTCATGAAGACCATATTGGGGCTTTACCGTATTTATTAGAAAATATTAATGTTCCTGTGTTTGGAACACACTTTACTATTTGCTTAATTGAAAATTTACTTTCAGAAAGCAATATGAATATTAAAAAATATAAATTATATCGTATTAATGACAATAAAACTTTGACTTTTGATGATATCACAGTAACTTTCTTTAATACTACACATAGTATTCCTGAATCAGTTGGAATTTCAATTAATACAACTGATGGCTCAATTGTTTATTTAACTGATTTTACTTTTAATTTTTCAAGTGGCCTAAAATACCAAACATCTTTTGATAAGATAACAGATTTAGGAAAAAATGGTGTTTTAGTCGCAATGATTGAAAGTATTGGTTCAACATCAATTGGACGTATCGCGAACGACCGATTACTTGAACATGCATATTCAAAGGTTCTTGCCAAAAAAGGACGAATTATTCTTTCAGCTTTTTCATCAGACTTATCTAGAATTCAAAAAATCATTGATATGTCTGTTAAAGCTGGCCGTAAAATTGCAATTGTTGGACGGAGAGCTCAAAAAATCATTAATATTGCGATTAATTCGGGATATTTGGAAATTCCACAAAATCATTTAGTAAATTTAAAATTTATTGATGATACAAATGACAATAATGATCCAAATTTAGTTGTCATTGTAACAGGAATAAGACAAGAACCATATTCGATTTTGATGCGTATGGCAAGTGGTCAAGATCGATTAATTCATTTTTCAAGTGACGACTCGGTAATTTTAATGTCGCCACCTGTACCAGGAACAGAAAATTTTGCGACGGAAACACTGAATACTTTATATGAATATGATGTTGATGTATCAGTCTTTACAAAAGAAGTTTTAAAAAGTACTCATGCTAGTGGCGAAGATATTAAATTATCATATTCGATGCTTAAGCCTAAATATATTTTACCAATTAAAGGAGAAAGTAGACATTTAGTTCAACATCGTGATATTGCTTTAGATTATGGTTATTTGGATGATAAAATTTTAATTTTAGAAAATGGCTTATTTGTTAATTTTGAAAATTCTGAATTAAAAGAAACAGAAAAAATTTCTTTAAATGATATATTAATTGATGGAAATATTTCAAATATCGATTCGAAAATTATTAAAGAAAGAGAATCATTAGCTGAAGAAGGAGTTTTAATAGTTTCAACATTAATTGATTTAAATTTGAAAAAAATTGTTTCTAACATTGAGATTTATAAAAAAGGTTATGTTGATAATAAAAACTCAACGAGTGAAATTACAACGGATTCAAGAATAATTGAAGTTGTAAAGGGAATTATTAATAACAATTTTTCAAAGAAAAAATTTGATTTAGAGACAATAAAAGTTAGTATAACAGAAGAAGTATCAAAAATAATTTCACGCTTCGAACGTAAAAGACCAATTGTTATCGCAGACATAAATACTAAATTACCTGAAAATGAATATATTCAATTAGGAAAACCAGAAAGTGTTATCCATAAAACAAAAAAATTTCAAGGCAAGATAATAACTAATAATCAAAAAAATGTATCTAATAAAAATAATCAACAAAAAATAAAAATAGATAATTCTAAGAAAATTGTTAAAAACAATAATAAGAAAACAGAAAATAAAAAAAATAAATAATAAAAAATGCATCTCATATAATATATGGGGTGCTATTTATGTATTATGCGACTGAAGAATATAGTCTAACTTTTAATTTTTTAGAAGAAATTGAAGAAAAATTTATCAAAGATATAAAAGAATATATTATGATGAAACCTTTCGCATGGAATGAAATTACAAATAAAATCTTATATGATCGTTTAATTACTTATGTTAAAGATACGACATTTATCATAACTCTTTATGCGGTTAAAACAAATAGTTTAAAATATTTATTTGAATTATTAAAAGAATTATTAAGAAAAGGGTATGTAACAAGAATAATTTACAAAGAAGAATTTATTATTGTTCATTTATATAGTGTTTTAATTACAAAAATATTAAGTAGTTATAATTATTGGCTTGTTGCATTATCTTATTCTGTTCTAAAAAATACCAATTTTGAATTTGAAATTTTCTTAAATGTATTTTATGAATCAAAAGATAATAGCTGCTATATTGACTCAGTTATTTTTAAGAATAATTATCCTAAAACTTTTATTTTAAGTAATTATAATAACTTTTTAGAAGAATGTTCTATTTCAAAAGTTTTATTGTACATTTATCGAACAACAGAACATAATCAATTTGAAAAATATTTTTCGAAAAAAATAAAATTCAATTATGATATTATAAAATATAAAGAAAATTTACTTGGAGAATTAATGAATTAAAAAATTAATATTTTTGTTGATAGAATTTTAATAATTTGATATAATAGTTAAGAATCTTCTTTTTTGTTCTGTAGTAATTATGGAGATTCTTATTTTTTTCTTTATTTAAATATATAAAAAATAAAACTAGTTTTAGGTGATATATTATGAGTTTATTAAATGTTATTAACGTTTCTTTTAATTTTGGAGGGCGTCAAATATTAAAAAATGCAAGTTTTAGATTATTAAAAGGTGAACATGTCGGGATTATAGGCGCGAATGGTGAAGGTAAATCTACGTTCATTAATCTTATACTAGGAAATGAATTACCAAGTGAAGGCAAAATTGAATGGGCAAAACATTTAGATATTGGTTATTTAGATCAATTCACAACATTGACAAAGGGAAAAACAATTCGTGATGTTTTGAAAGAAGCTTTCAATCATATGTATTTACTTGAACAGCAAATATATCAAAATTATGATTTAATGGCAACCGCAAGTGATGATGAAGTTCAAGAACTTTTAGATGATATTGGTGAAATGCAATCGACATTAGAACAAAGTGGATTTTATTCAATCGATGCGAAAATTGAAGAAGTTTCAGCTGGTCTTGGATTACAGTATATTGGTTTAGATAAAGATGTTTCGGAACTATCAGGTGGAGAAAGAACAAAAGTACTACTTACAAAAGTATTATTACAAAATCCTAACATTTTAATTTTAGATGAACCGACAAACTATTTAGATGAAAAACAAATCGAGTGGTTAAAAAATTATTTGAATAATTTTGAAAATGCTTTTATTTTAGTATCACATGATACATCATTTTTAAATTCAGTTATTAATGTTGTTTATCATATTGAAAATGGTGAATTAACAAGATATAGCGGTAATTACGACCAATTTATTAGTGCTTATGAAATGAAAAAACGTCAAGCTGATTATGCATATGAAGCCCAACAACAAAAAATTAAGCAAATGGAAGATTTTATTGCTAGAAATAAAGCAAGAGTTGCGACAAGAGGGATGGCGAATAGTAGACAAAAACAATTGGATAAAATGGAAAAATTAGATAAAGGACGAGTTCAAATTAAACCAAATTTTATTTTTAACGAAGGAAGACCTTCAGGAAAAATTCTTTATAAGGCTGAAAATTTAGTTATTGGTTATGATCGACCACTTACAAAACCATTTGATGTAGAAATTATTAAAGGTGAACACATTGTAATTAAAGGCACAAATGGAATTGGAAAATCTACTTTGATTAAAACATTATTAGGAATAATAAAACCAATAAGCGGTGAAGTTTACCAAAGTCCGACAATTAATTTAGGATATTTTGAGCAAGAAGTTTTAGGCAATCGTAAAACACCACGAGATGAAATATGGGATTCATTTCCAACTTTAACGCAAGGAGAAGTATATGCGGCGCTTGCTGCATCTGGATTAACAAGCGAACATATTGAATCACAAATTATTACTCTTTCGGGTGGTGAAGCTGCTAAAGTAAGATTATGCAAACTGACAATTGGTGAATATAATTGTTTGGTACTTGATGAACCGACAAATCACTTAGATGTTTTATCAAAGGAAGCATTAGCTGAGGCGATCAAATCTTATAAAGGAACTGTGCTTTTGGTATGTCATGATAGTGATTTTTATAATTTAGTCGCATCAAGAATAATTAATCTAGAAGATTTTGCAAAATAATTTAATAAAATTATACGAAAGGATTCTTATGACAAATTTTAATTTTCCAATTGATTTAAACGATGATATTATTACAACATTTAATGAAAAAAAATTAATTCTAAAAAAACTTTATTTTTATGATGGCCCAATAACAAGACAATTATTGCCATATGGAGGTATTCAATCAATAATGAATTATTCATTGATAATTAATTGTATAAATGGTTTTATCGCTAGTAATAATTTAATTTTTGATAATCGAAAAATGACATCAAAAGAATTCATTAGAATAATGGGTGAAAATATTGTTAATCAAGTTTTGCCTAATTAATTGAGAATTTTTAGCATTATTCTTTACAAAAAAATAATTTTTTGATATAATCTCAATAATATTAAATTCGATGAAATGAAGGAGTAAAATAGTAATTTATTTTAGAGACAAGTTGGTTGGTGAAAAACTTGATAAATGCTATTTGAAGGTAGTCATGGAGAAGTATTAGTGAAATAATAGTAGCTAATAACGTTTAGTGCGCGTTAAGCATAAGAGGAAATAATCGTTAAAAGATTATTTTGAATAAAGGTGGTACCACGAGATGCTTCGTCCTTTTAGGATGGGCATCTTTTTTTAATTAGAGGAGTTGATAGATATGAAAAAAGAGATGGCACCAAAATATGATTTTAAAAATGTTGAAAAAGGTAAATATGATTATTGGTTAAAGGAAGGCTTTTTTACTTCTGGTGATAATTCGAAAATACCATATACAAGTGTTATTCCACCACCAAATGTAACAGGCAAATTACATTTAGGCCATGCTTGGACTACAACATTGCAAGATATTATAATACGCCGCAAAAGAATGCAAGGATATGATGCATTATGGTTACCAGGAATGGATCATGCTGGTATTGCAACACAAGCAAAAATTGATGCAAAATTAAAATCTCAAGGAATTAGTCGTTATGAAATTGGCAGAGAAAAATTTCTTGAAATTGCTTGGGAATGGAAAAAAGAATATGCAGAATTTATTCATTCACAATGGGCAGCATTAGGATTATCATTAGATTATTCTAAAGAACGTTTTACTATAGATGAAGGATTAAATAAAGCTGTCAACAAAGTATTTATAACTTTATATAATGAAGGACTGCTTTATCGTGGTGAACGAATTATAAATTGGGATATTGAAGCCAAAACTGCTTTATCTAATATTGAAGTTGAGTATAAAGATATTGAAGGCGCATTTTATCATTTTATTTATCCATTTGTTGATGAAGAGGGTGGATTAGAAATTGCGACTACACGTCCAGAAACAATGTTTGGCGACAGTGCTTTAATGGTACATCCTGATGATACACGATATCAAAAATATATTGGCAAAAAAGTACTAATCCCTGGTACTAATAGAGTTATTCCTGTTATTGCGGATGAATATGTTGATCGTGAATTTGGAACTGGTGTTGTTAAAGTAACACCTGCTCATGATCCAAATGACTTTGAAGTTGGCAATCGCCATAATCTTGAACGTTTAGTTTGTATGAATGAAGATGGCACGATGAATAATTTAGCTGGTGAATATGAAGGTATGGACCGCTTTGCTTGTCGTAAAGCAGTGGTTGAAAAATTAACTGCTATGGGATTATGCCCTAAAATAGAAAAAATGATTCATTCAGTTGGCCATAGTGAAAGAACAGGTGTAATTGTAGAACCAAGACTTTCAAAACAGTGGTTTGTTGATATGAAACGTCTTGCAAGTGATGTATTAGAAATGCAAGAAAGTGATGAAAAAATTGAATTTTTACCAGAACGTTTTAATAAAACTTTATCAACATGGTTAGAAAATATTCAAGATTGGTGCGTATCACGTCAATTATGGTGGGGTCACCGTATTCCTGCTTGGTACAAAGGCGAAGAAGTTAAAGTTCAAGTTGAATCTCCTGGTGAAGGTTGGGTTCAAGACGAAGATGTTTTAGATACTTGGTTTTCAAGTGCATTATGGCCATTTTCAACTTTAGGTTGGCCAGAACAAACAAAAGATTTAGAACGATATTTCGAAACTGATTGTTTAGTTACTGCATATGATATCATTTTCTTCTGGGTTGCAAGAATGAGTTTTCAATCTAAACATTTTATGAATAAACGCCCATTTAAAAAATGTTTAATTCATGGATTAATTAGAGATGAACAAGGTCGAAAAATGAGTAAATCGCTTGGAAATGGTATTGATCCATTTGATATGATTGAAAAATACGGCTGTGATACATTAAGATATTTCTTAACAACAAATTCAGCACCGGGATTAGATCTACGTTTTTCTGAAGAAAAAATGTCATCATCATGGAATTATATTAATAAAATATGGAATATTTCTCGTTTTATTAATATGAATATTGATAATGTACAAAAAGAATATGGAGAATTTTCTCTTGATAATATTAATTATGAATATTGTTCAGAAATTGATTATTGGATTATTAATAAATTTAATCAAATGTTAAAAGGCGTTGATCGAAATTACGAAAACTTTGAATTTGGTGAAGCCGCAAAATTAATTTATAATTTTACATGGGATGATTTTGCGTCATGGTATTTAGAACTTACAAAAGTTGTTTTTGCAAATGGTTCAAAAGAAGAAAAAATCAATACATGTAAAATTTTAGTTAAAATCTTAGTCAATGTCTTAAAATTATTACATCCATTTATGCCTTTTGTGACAGAAGAAATTTATCAAATCTTTAATGAAGGTTCTATTATGGTTTCAAATTGGCCAACAATAATTGATTCAGATTTAAATAAAGGTCTAAATGTTAATAATTTAATTGATATTATTACAGCTGTAAGAAATATAAGACATGAAAAAAATGTTGCATTAAGTAAAAAAGTACCTTTAAAATTAGAAACTACAAATGAATCATTAATCAAGTTCTGTAATGATTATCAAGCATATTTCGATCGCTTTGTTAATTTCTCATCAATTGAAATTGCAAAAGTAATTGATAAAAATGATGCGGTTGTAACTGTATTAAATGATGTTAATGTTATAATTCCTTTAAAGGAACTAATGAACATTGAAGAAGAATTAATAAAAACTAAAAAAGAAGAGCAACGTCTACTTTCAGAAATTGAACGTTGCAATAAAATGTTATCAAATCCTAATTTTACTTCAAAAGCACCTGCATCAAAAATTGAAGCAGAACGAACAAAATTAAATAATTATCAAGTGCAATTAGACGAAGTAAGAAACCTAATTTCATCGCTTGAAAAATTAAATTAATATAGAAGGACTATTTTTGAAATAAAAATAGTTCTTTTTTA
>CAYVQA010000031.1:0-13780 GCA_964453965.1 uncultured Staphylococcaceae bacterium | reverse complement strand
CAATCGAGTAAATCTTTTTTGGCGTTTTCAAAAGAAGAATATTTAGAGATATAATTATGATAAAAATCAAAAAAAAGGATGTTGATGTTGAAATATTTTTTAAAATATGTTAAAATATATCATAATAAATAGAGGTGAAATTAAGTGAAAAAACTATTAATAGTAGTAGATTATCAAAATGATTTTGTTGATGGTGCTTTAGGATTTTCTGGTGCTGAAAAATTAGATAATCTAATTTATCAAAAAATATTTGAACATAAGTTTAGTGGTAATGATGTTATTTTTACATTAGATACACATCATGATGATTATTTATTAACTGAAGAGGGTAGAAATCTTCCTGTAAAGCATTGTCTAAAAGGTACTAAAGGACATGCATTATATGGGAAAGTAGGTAGTATTTTTGATCCAACATTAGATTTATATTTTGAAAAGGAAACTTTTCCATCATTAGATTTAGCAAATTATTTAAAAGACAAAGATTATGAAGAAGTAGAATTATGTGGACTTGTCTCAAATATTTGTGTTTTAAGTAATGTTGTTATGGTTAAATCTGCTCTTCCTAATGCTCATATTATTGTTGATCATAATTTGACTTCTAGTTTTGATCAAGAATTAAATGATGCGACTATGAAAATTTTAAAAGGAATCCATGTGGAGGTTAGATAAATGAATTACACAATGTTAATGGACTATTATGAATTAACAATGGCTAATGGCTATTTTAATTCCCCTTATCGTGATACCATTTGTTATTTTGATTTATTTTATCGTCAAAATCCTAATGGCGGAGGCTATGCGATTTTCTGTGGCCTTGAAACAATTATTGACTATATTAATAATTTGAAATTTACTGATGAAGATATTGCATATTTGCGAAGCAAAAAAGATTTCAGTGAAGAATTTTTAGAATATTTGCGTAATTTTAAATTTACAGGCGATATTTATTCATTCAAAGAAGGAAATATTATTTTTCCTAATGAACCAATTTTAACAGTTCGCGCAAAAGCAATTGAAGCACAAATTATTGAAACGTATCTATTACTTTTAGTAAATCATCAATCGTTGATTGCGACGATATCAAAACGAATAGTTATGGCTGCAGATGGAAGAGCTGTAATGGAATTTGGGTCAAGAAGAGCTCATGGCGCTTCAGCAGCAATCTTAGGTTCACGTTCAGCTTATATTGCAGGTTGCGTTGGAACAGCTTGCGCAATAAGCGAAGAATTATATGATATTCCTGCTCTTGGCACAATGGCTCATTCATGGGTTCAAATGTTTGATACTGAATATGATGCGTTTGTATCATATTGTAAAACTTATCCACACAATGCGACATTATTAGTCGATACATATGATGTTTTAAAAAGCGGAATTCCTAATGCAATTAAAGCATTTAATGATGTTTTAGTTCCAATGGGAATTAAAAAATGTGGTATTCGAATTGATTCAGGTGACATTACATATTTAACTAAAAAAGCAAGAAAAATGTTAGATGAAGCAGGATTTGATTATTGTAAAATCTGTATTTCTAATTCATTAGATGAATACATCATCAGTGATGTTTTAAATCAAGGCGCAAAAATCGATACCTTTGGCGTTGGTGAAAAATTAATTACTTCCAAATCAGACCCTGTTTTTGGCGGTGTATATAAGCTCGCCGCAATCGAAGAAAATGGTAAAATAATTCCGAAAATCAAACGAAGCGAAAATACAATTAAAATTACCAATCCAGGATATAAAAAGGTTTATCGTATTTTTGTTGATGGTAAAATGTCAGCTGATTTAATTGCTTTAGCTGATGAAGTATATGATAATTCAAAACCATTAACTATTTTTGATGAAAGGGAAACTTGGAAACAAAAAACATATGACAATTATGAAATTGAAGACCAACATGTTTTAGTTTTCAAAGATGGAAAACAAGTTTATCAAAAGCCAACAACCAAAGAAATCAAAGAATATTCACAAAAAATGTTTAATAGTTTATGGGAAGAAGTAACAAGATTTACCAATCCTCAAAGATATTATGTTGATTTATCAGAAAAACTATATCGCTTAAAATACAAAATGCTTGGCGATATAAACCATAAATAAAAAGTTAGGCAAAATACCTAACCTTTGAAAGGATGAAACATTGGATGGATACGCTAAGCTCTATTAATTAGAACTTAGCGTTATTATAATTTAAATCCTAATTACCTGAAAAACAAGCGACAGTACAATTAATTGGATCGAAACATTGAACAATACAAATACATTCAATTCGCATTACAAAAGTTTGCGTTGTACATGTAACAGTATCATCAGTGTTTTCTAACATACGTAAAACAACAGTATCATTACCGCGAACTTCTTCAATTCTAAATAAATTGACAGTTGTATCACCATTATCAACAGTAAGACGAGCACCGCCACAAAGATAAATCGCAATTGGTTTTGTATTATACATCATATTGATAATACAATTATCACAGCGACTTAAATTATTATTCGCAATTGCATTTCTTTGCATTTGGTCAATACTTTTAAGCAATCCAGCAATCGTATTATCAGTTGTAGTTGTACGAGTCGTAGTTACAGTTTGATTACAACCAGTTGAAAAACAAGCCATCCATAGCACCTCACTTTCACTAATAATATATGTAAAAATAAAAATATGGAATGGGTTAAAAACTATAAATTTAAAAAATAAGTTGACATATTTGAAAAAATCTTCAAAATATGATATACTTATATTAAATAAAAAATAATATAAGGTGATAGAATGAAACTATATTCAATTTTACAAATATTAACAGAAACAACTACTAACTTAGATTACGATAAATTAGGAAGAATTGCAATTTTTATTGCGATATTTGTATGCTGCGTACCAATTATATTACTTGCAATAATTGTTTGTATCAAAACAATCATTAAAAAAAGAAGAGCATATAAAGGAATTAAAATCCCTAAACTTGAAAATAATAAAAACAAAGATGTTCACTATGAAGATTTATTTGGTGGTGATGATAATATTATTTCCATTAAAAAAGAACTAAATCGCGTAACGATAACTGTTAAAGATTTAGAATTAGTTCAAACATCTAACCTTCAAGAATTAAAAATTGGCATTTTAATTATGGGAAATATGGTTAAATGCTCATCAAGTGAATTTGCAAGTTATTTTGATGAAAAAAATTAGCCTATCAGTTGCCTGATAGGCTTTAACTAGTTATCATAAATATCAAAACAAGGAGACTAAAATGAATAAAAACATAGATTTTAAAAACATCTTAATTGAAAACAAAGATGATTATATAAAAAGATTAATCGAACTTTTAAAAATAAATAGTATATATGATGAATCAACTAAAACAGAAAATGCACCATTTGGAAAAGGAATTTTAGAATGCTTAGAACATTTTCTTAAGATGGCCAAAAATGATGGATTCAAAACATATCAAGATGGTGGTTATGCCGGTGTTGTTGAATATGGTGGAAATGGCAAAAATGTAGGCATCTTATGTCACTTAGATGTTGTTCCTGTTGGTGATGATTGGACAAGTGATCCCTTTAATCCAGTTATCAAGGATGGAAAACTAATTGCAAGAGGCGCAATGGATGATAAAGGTCCAACTATGGCCGCATATCTAGCATTAAAAATGATTAAAGATGCAGGCATCAAATTAAAAAACAACATTCAAATTATCTTAGGAACCGATGAAGAAACAGGTTGGCGTGGAATTGAACATTATTTTAAAAACCATCCAATGCCAGAAATAGGATTTGCACCGGACGCTGATTTTCCATTAATCTACGGTGAAAAAGGAATGATTCATGGTTTCATCGAAGGAAATGGTTTTATAGATGAAGATGTAATCTATTTAAGAGGTGGAAATAGATTTAATATTGTCATCGATAAAGCAGAATCAATGACAAAAGCAGATCATAGCCTTGAATTTTTTAAGTTTTTAAACGAAAATAATTTACAAGGAAACTATGAAAAAAGACCTAATGGTCATTATTATCAAATAATCGGTAATGCGGCTCATGCAATGGAACCATCAAAAGGAACAAATGCAGGAACTTACCTTGCATTATTCTTAACAAAATATACATCAAATTCGCTTGTTCATTTTATTGCGAAAAATATTCATAATGACTTTGATTTAAAAAATTTAAATCTTTCATATTATACAGAAGAAATGGGTTCACTTACTTGTAACATGGGAATCGTAAATATCGAAAATACAGGAAAAATCGGTCTAGATTTACGTTATCCAATTGGTTTTTCATATGATAATTTTATAACAATAATGAATAAAAATACAACAAAAAACAATTTAAAACTAGTTGATTTTACAAATAAGGTTCCACATTACGTTGACCCCAAAGATCCATTAGTTGAAGGATTATATCAAATATATGTAAAACATACAAATGATTTAATCAATAAACCAATTACAATTGGTGGTGGAACTTATGCAAGAGCTTTAAAAAAGGCTGTCGCATTCGGAATGGAAATGCCAGGAGACGAAACTGTTGCCCATCAAAAAGATGAATATTTACGCTTAGATGCCTATTTCCAAGCAATTTTAATTTATGTAGACGCAATTCTTTATTTAGGTGAAATCGATGCGTAGAAGAAATGTCAAAAATATCGACGAAAGAATGCAAAATGCAACAAGTTTACTAATTCAAAATCCCGAAAAAGAAATAGGCAATTGGCAAAAAGTATTTAACAACAATAATCCTATTTATTTAGAAATAGGCATGGGAAAAGGTGATTTTATTATTGAACATGCTCAAACATTTCCAGAAATAAATTTCATTGGATTAGAAAAATATCCTTCTGTAATTATTCAAGCATATGATAAAGCAATAAATTTAAATTTACCCAATCTAAAACTAATATCATATGATGCGGATAAAATATTAGAAATATTTAAAGAAAATGAAATTGACAAAATCTTTTTAAACTTTAGCGATCCATGGCCAAAAAGTCGCCATGCCAAAAGAAGATTAACAAATCATAATTTCTTAAAAAAATATCAATATATTCTTAAAAATCTTGGCGAAATTGAATTTAAAACTGATAACAAAGATTTATTCACTTACAGCATAGTTGAAATGAATAATTACCAAATGCAATTTATTGATTTATCATTTGATTTACATCATGATAAAGAAGAATACATTATTAAAACAGAATATGAAAAAAAATTCATTGCCAAAGGCAATAATATTTATTTTTTAAAGGCAAAATTCTATGGAACAAGAAATTAAAAACGTTTATGTTGGTTCAAACAATATCGTAAAAATCAAAGCATGTCGCGAAGTAATTGAACCATTTGGATACCAAGTAATTGGTAAGGAATCTGCAAGCTTAGTTTCAAATCAACCAAAATCAGACGAAGAAACATTACTAGGCGCAATCAACCGAGCCCTAAATTTAAAAGAAGGATACTTAAGAATTGGTTTAGAAGCAGGAGTTACTTATCAAAATAAAATATTATTCCTTGTAAACTGGGGAGCTTTAATTGATGAAAATGAAAATATTTATGTTGCAGGTGGCACAAGAATTCCGCTACCAAAAGAAATCGAAAATCTAATTTTCAATGAAAAATTAGAACTTGCGGACGCAATGAATAAATATTATCAAACAATCGACATTAAACACCAAGAAGGCGCAATCGGCTTTTTTACCGAAAATCAAATCAAAAGAGAAGAAATCTTTACCCATATTGTAAAACTATTATATGGACAATATCTTCACTATAAAAAAACAGGAGAAAAATAAAATGAAAGGAATCATTTTACTTGCAGATGGCTTTGAAGATATCGAAGCAATCGCCACAATCGACCTAATAAAAAGAGGAAATATTCGCATAGATATTATTTCAATGAATGATACAATTCAAGTAACTTCAAAATCAAAAATCAAATATAATGCGGATTATTTATTAAAAGAAATCAATTACAAAGAATATGATTACTTAATCATTCCTGGGGGAATAGCGGTTGAAACATATCACTTAAATAGTAAAATAACTGAAGAAATTGTCAAACATTTTGAAAACAATCAAAAATTAATTGCTTGTATTTGTGCAGCTCCAAGTATTTTGGGAAAACTTGGATATTTAGATTATCAAAATTTTACTTGTTTTCCAACCTATGAAAAATATATGAAAAAAGGAACTTATCAAAAAGAAAAAAAGGTAATCACCGAACATAATCATATTACCTCAAAAGCTGCAGGAACATCATTTGAATTTGCATATGAAATTATCAAATATTTAACGACTGAAGAAAACGCAAAAAACGTTCTAAAAAGCATTTATTATTAAATGGAAGTAGTTCAAAAAATTGAACTACTTTTTTAAAATTAATGAATTAATTTTTTTTGTTCATCTATAATTTAATGGATGTGATTTTATGCATAAAATTATTACAAAATATAACGCAATATTTGGCGGTGGAGGAATAAAAGGAATAGCTTATCTTGGCTCAATATTAGCGCTAGAACAACATGGATTTATTATTAATAAAGCGGGCGGAACTTCAGTAGGGGCAATCATTGCTAGTCTACTAGTAATGGGATATACAAGTAATGATTTAATTGATTTACTAAAACAAATAAAATTAGATGATTTTACAAATAAATCACCAATTAAAAGTGTTAAAAATATTTTTATAAATCAAGGATTGATTTCTTCACAACCACTATATGATTTATTAAAACCATTATATTTAAAAAAACATTATTGGTATTATCAAGATATCATAAAAAATAATGATTCCCGGTTAAAAGTAGTCACAACATTAATCAAAAAATCAAAACCAATAATTCAAGAAATAATAATTCCTGATGATTTAAAAATCCTTAACATTAATCAAAATAAATTTCCAATAATAGATAGTGTCATAATGAGTTCAACTTATCCAATATATTTTTCACCCTATAAATTAAATAACCAAATTTATTTAGATGGCGGATTAAAAGAAAAAATCAATTTAACACTTTTTGCAAATGAACCACTCCTTCGCTTAGCTTTTACCTTAAATAAAAAAGTAAAAGAACCATATAGAAGAATTAAAGGGGGCTATTTACTTCAAATCGATACAAAAAACATCAAAACACTGCATTTTAAAATTACAAAGCAAGAAATCAAAACATTAATTGAAAATGGCTACAATGCAACAATAAATTGGCTTCAAAATGAATGGCTAAAAAAGCAAAATTCTGAATTGTTTCATTCATAGTGAGAATTTCTTGCAATTTTTTTCGTTTTATGATACAATAAGATGAAATAAACAAAGGTGATTTTATGAGAAGAAAAGAACATATCTTAAGAATAACTTTAGTTCTTGTGATTTTAGCAAGTGCCATTGGAATTCTATATTTTATGCCAAGTATAATTTCTAAAGAAAATATTATAGCTTTAATCTTAGTTGTTGTCCTTGTGGCCTCATTAAGTTCATTAATCGCTCGCTTTGTTAATGCTAAACAAAGCAAAACAACAAGTGTGTTAAAAAACCGACTATCAATGTGGAATAGTATTTCTTATCGAGTAAAAAAAGCTGGTGAAGCAGCGTTTAATCGTCTCGAAATCGGAATAATCATCACAAACGATCGTTGGAAAATTTTATGGACAAATGATAAAGCAAGAGAAATATTAGAAGATCGATTAGTAAATCGCGAACTTGTTAACGTATGCAAAGATTTATATACTGGATTAATGGAAAACAAAGGTGAATTCAAAGTAAATATTCGAAAAAATATTTATCGTGTTAGTCATTTTGACGATGCCCATGTTATATATTTAACTAATATCGATGATTTTTCAAATTTAGAAACAAACTATGCTAATCGAATTAAAGCAATCGGTTATATCAATATCGATAATATCGAAGCCGCATTATCAGGTTTCGATGACCAAGAAAGAGACGAATATCGCATCAAAATTAATGGAATCATTAGTAAATGGGCTGAACAATTTCATGCTTTCTTCAAACCACTTGGAGATAACCGTTATTTAATTGTTGTCGATAAAGAAGATTTAGATTTAATGGTAGACGATAATTTTTCAGTCTTAGATGATATAAAAAATATAATGCATGGAAATCGTGGTTTAAGAATTACAATTAGTATGGGAATTTCTTGTACTGACAAAGTGGGAAATGAATTCTTAAAATTAAATAAAGCATCAGAAAGAGCAAGTGCTGCTTTAGATAAAGCACTAAACCGTGGTGGTGACCAAGTTGTTTTAGAAATGGACGGAAAAGAACGTTTCTTTGGCGCAAAAGATGACGCAATTGCAAAAGATGTAAAAGTAGAAGTTAGATTCAAAAGTGAAGAACTTCAAGATTTAATGGAAAGTTCCAATGTAATTTACTCAATTGCTCATAAAGCAATGGATGCGGACGGATTTGGCGCTGCCTTATGTATTTATAAAATGGCTAAAACATTAGGCAAAGAAGCATATATTATCATTGAAGATGATCCTAAAAGTTTAGGAATCGACCAAACAGTAAGAAAAATTTATGATTCAATTCAAACTGAATATAAAATTTTAGCATCAGATATCGTAACTCCCGCCGAAGCAATCAAAATGCATAAAGAAAATGATTTGCTTATGATTGTCGATTTCCAAATATCTTATCAACTTGTTAATATGCAATTAATCAATGTTTTCAAAAAATATGGAATTATTGACCATCACCGAAAAGGCGATGGCGCATTAGAAAATCATCGATACTATTATTGTGTTCCTTATGCATCAAGTAGCGTTGAAATATTAATCCAACTTTGTGAATTTTGGAAAGAAGAAGTAATCTTCTCACCAAATGAAGCAACTTGGCTTTTACTAGGAATATTAATTGATACAAATAATTTTATTTATCATTCAAATCCACAAACATTTGAAATTGCATCACAATTAAAACGCTTTGGCGCAAATATGACACTAATTCAAAGATTACTAAGCGATTCAAAAGAAGAAGTAATGCGAAAAAATGAATTCATGGAAAATATTGAATTTCATCATGATGGAATTATTGCCTTTAGTTTTCAACAAGATAATAATCAAACCCAAGAAAGAGCTTTTCTTGCGAAAATTGCGGACGAACTAATCGCCATTTCTGGAGTAGAACTAGGAATTGCCATTGGCTATTTATCAAAAACTCAAGTTGGTGTCAGTGCAAGATCTTTAGGAAAAGTAAACGCCCAAATTATTATGGAAAAATTAGGCCCAGCCTTTGAAGCAAAAGATGGTGTTAAACATGGCGGTGGTGGAGGCCACTTTAACAATGCGGCGGCACAAATTTCTGGATTCACTTTAAAAGAAGTAAAAGATGAAGTACTACGATTAATCAATGAAACAATTAAAGAAGAAAATGCGAAAATTATCTTTATCAAAGATGTTAAAGGCAAAGGAAAAATGTACGAAATTAAATCATTTGACAAAAAAACCGCATATGAACTATACGAAAACAATTGTGCCCTTTACGCAACACCAGAAAATATTGAAATGGTAAATAACAAACGCCGATCAGATGAAATCAAACGCGAAAAAGAAAATGAAAAAATGAATGATTTAAAAACCCTTATGGAAACAAATCCAATTAAAATTTCTTCGAAAACATATGAAAATGGTAAATTAAAGAAAACAATTACTTTAAATCAAATCATCGAAGCATTTGAAAGACAATATGGTAAAAAAATAGATAACCATTCGATTGAATATATTAATGAAATTACAACTTTAGGAACATACAAATTAAGAGTAACCCTAACAAAAGATATTATAACAACTTTAACAATAAATGTTATTGATAATTAGGAGGAGTCAAAAAAATGAAAGTTATATTACTTGATGATGTAAAAGGCAAAGGAAAAAAAGATGAAATAAAAGAACTTCCTAATGGATATGCAAACTTCTTGATTTCTAAAAAATTAGCTGTTCTTGCAAATGAAACAAACTTACAAGCTCTTGCAAAAAAGAAAGCTGATGAAGAAAAACATGAACAAGAACTTATCGAACAAGCAAAAAATAACAAAGTTTTATTAGAATCAAAACCAGTAAAAATAACTGTTAGAATCGGCAACAATGGTAGAATGTTTGGAACCGTAAGTTCTAAACAAATTGAAGATGCCGTTCTATCACAACTAAAAGTCAAAATTGACAAAAAGAAAATGGAATTCAAAGATAACGTCAATGCAATTGGCATCTATGAAATTCCAATTAACCTTCATAAAAAAGTTAAAGCAACAATCAAAATAAATGTCGTTGCACAAGAATAAAGGAGAATATTATGAATAGTGAGCCACTAAAAAATTCTCTTCCAAATAGTGCAGAAGCGGAGATGAATGTTTTAGGAAGTATTTTACTCGATAATAGCGTCATCCAAAGTTTAATTGGAAGGATTACCCCAGATAGTTTTTATAATCCGGTATATCATGATATTTATCAAGCAATGCTCAAACTTGATAAAAACAATAATGTTATTGAACCATTAACAATCAAAAACATTTATGGCAGTATCGAGCATAAAACAAAATTATCAGATGATGAACTAATGCAATATTTAATCGAAATCATCGATTTTGTTCCCAATGCAGTCTATGTTGAAACATACATAAACATCATAATCGAAAAAGAAGTTGAACGTAAACTTCTTGCTAATATGGATAAAATTCGCCACAACATTCTAAATAATAAATTAGAATATAAAGAAGTACTAGATAGTACAGAAGCAGACATTGTCGATTTATTAAAAAATCGAAATGCAAATGATATGGTTCATATTAGTAAAGCTGCACAAGACTATTATGATGACTTAATAAAAAGAGGCGAAAGTAACGATAAATATATTGGAATAATCACTGATAAATATACAGAATTAGATAAATTAACAACAGGTTTTAAAGAAGGCGAATTCATTATTCTTGCGGCAAGACCAGCTGTAGGTAAAACGGCATTTGCCCTTAATTTAGCAAGTCTTTTTGCTCATCAAGATAAAAGCGTTGTTGTTTTCTCATTAGAAATGAGCGTTGACCAATTAATGCAAAGAATGTATTGTATGGAAAGCTCAGTTGATGCGAACAAATTAAAATCTGGAACATTAGACAATGAAGAAAAAGTCGCAATTTCCGCCGCAAATCATCAACTTCAAGGATTGAAAATTTATTTTGATGATAGTGGCTCTAATTCAATTGGTGACATCCGCGCTAAATGTAGACAACTAAAACACAAAAATGCAATTGATATTTTAATAATTGACTATCTACAACTTATCAACAGTGATGACAAAAAAAATCGTCAAGAAGAAGTATCACAAATATCAAGAAGCCTAAAGCAACTTGCAAGAGAATTACATATTCCAGTTATCGCTTTATCACAACTTTCACGTAGTATTGAAACCAGAGATAACAAAATGCCTGTTTTAGCTGACTTAAGAGAATCAGGAAGTCTAGAACAAGATGCGGATATGGTAATGTTCTTATTCAAACGCAGTGATATTGAAGGTGATGATGAATATGACAGTAATTTCGATAACAATACACCAAAAAAGGAAAAAGAAGATAATATTCGTCAAGTTGTATTAAATATTTCTAAAAACCGTCAAGGTGGTTTAGGACATGTTGATTTCGATTTTTACTCAGCACAATCGAGATTCATTCAATCAGATCCTCAATTAGAACTTATTCCAAACAAGAAGAAAAAAAGAAAAAATAACAACAACTAGAAAGGAAAAATTATGTTAGATCGTTTAGAAGTAATCAACAAGCGATACAATCAAATAACGGATTTAATGACCAATATCGAAATTCTTAGCGATATCAAAAAATTAACCGAACTAAGCAAAGAACAAAAATCACTTGAAAAAATTGTTCTAAAATATCAAGAATATTTAAAAGTTCTTGATGCAATCACAGAATATAAAGAATTAATTAATGATACCGATCAAGAATTACGAGAAATGGCTGAATTAGAACTACCTGAAAAACTTAACGAAAAACAAGTTTTAGAAGAAGAACTAAAAATCCTCTTGTTACCAAAAGATCCTAATGACGAAAAAAATGTTATTGTCGAAATTAGAGGTGCTGCTGGTGGCGATGAAGCAAACATTTTTGCAGGTGACTTGTATCGCATGTATTTAAAATATGCGGAATCAAAAGGATGGAAAGTTGAACTAATCGATTCAGAAGTATGTGAAGCTGGAGGTTTTAGTTATATTAGCTTTATGATTAGTGGTGAAGCTGTATATTCATTCTTAAAATATGAATCAGGATCACACCGTGTTCAAAGAGTTCCAGTAACAGAATCACAAGGAAGAATTCAAACTTCCACCGCAACAGTTCTTGTAATGCCAGAAGCCGATGAATTAGAAGTTGAACTTGATATGAATGATGTTAGAATTGATATTTTCTGTTCATCAGGCCCAGGAGGACAAAGTGTTAACACAACAAAATCAGCTGTTCGTGTAACACATATTCCATCAGGAATCGTCGTTCAATGTCAAGATGGTAAAAGTCAACATGAAAACAAAGCTAGTGCTTTAAAAGTATTACAAGCTCGATTATATGACAAAATTCTTGAAGAAAAAGAAGCTGCAGAAGGAAAAGAAAGACTATCAAAAATTGGTAGAGGTGATCGCAGTGAAAAAATCAGAACTTATAATTACCCACAAAATAGAGTAACTGATCACCGAATTGGCTTTACAATTCAACAATTAGATCGTGTTATGGAAGGTAAATTAGATTCAATTATTGACGCATTAATCACATATGAACAAAAGAAAGCATTAAGCGTATCAGAAGAAGAATAAAAATAATAAGGAATTGTCTATTATCGATAATTCCTTTTTTAAATTTTCAAGAAAAGTCATTATTTATCCTAAATTCTCTCAAAATTATAATATACATTTTCAAGTTCATTACATGCGAAATTTAAGCATTTTAATGTTTTTTAAGTTTTTCAACGATATCCGTTAGAAACAAATTTATTGCAAAATATATGTTTATTATATAATAAACATAAGTAATCAAGTAATATGATAATAAAAAATACTCATTTTTTAATTTATCAAAAAATGAGCGTAGGACATTTCTGGCCTGCTTTTAACATGTTTTCATATGGAATATTTAATGTTTTTAAAATTCGTATTTGTTTTATTGTAAGATAAGAAAATTTAATAATTGGTATTTATCATAACATGTTCCATAATTTAAAATTGATTTTACAGATCTTTCTTGATCTATTGGCTCTTCATTAAAATATTCATAATATTTATCGTTTGGAATCATTAATTTCGGATTTGAATCTAATCTTCCGAAACAAACAGTTTCAGATGATGGTTGCCCTTTATCATTTTTATATGCTCTTAAAGTATAATACACATATTTGTATTTTCCAGAAGGTCTAAGAATATTTTTTGAAGTAAGCAGTGGTACAAGTAATCCTTTAAGTGATATATTTTTGAATTCCTTTCGTATATTACACATTATACAATATACATCCAAAATGCTTAAATTTCACATATAATGGTCTTGAAAATGCATATTATAATTTTGAGGAAAATTTAGAATTTATCAGCTTGTTTATTGAAATGTCGTATTTTTTAATAAGCATTATTATTGAAATGTCATTATTTTAATGATATAATTATGTTGAAATGTCATTATTTTAATGACATAATTATATTGAACTGTCGTTTTGGAGGTAAATATGTTATATAGAAAAATTGAAAAGATTATTAAAGAACATTTAAAATCTGATTCAAAAAAAATTCT
>CAYVQA010000030.1:0-13875 GCA_964453965.1 uncultured Staphylococcaceae bacterium | reverse complement strand
TTTTCGCCGATGTCCGCAAGTTATGATCAATATCAATCATATATTGAACGTGGTGAACACTTCAATTCTCTTATTAATTCTATTTATGATTTTCTTTGATTAAATCGCTGAAATCAAGAAATTCATGAACTTCTAAACCAAATGAACGGGCAATTCTTGCTAAAGTTTTAACTGTAACATTCTTTTCGCAGCGTTCAATTTGACCAACATATGCACGATCAATTTCTGCTTCATAAGCAAGTTCTTCTTGGCTTAATCCATGAATTATTCTTTGATTTTTCATTTTAATCGAAATTAGTTGAATTAATTCATAATTTTTAATTTCATCTGCACTGATGTATTGCAATTTTCTTAGTTGATCCATACTTTCTCCTTTTATGTTTGATATAAATATTACTAAATATTTTATAACTAATTAAGTTTTAATTCAACGGACTATAGTATATAAACAAAGTAAAAATTTTTAAAAAGGACGAAAATATGAAAACGTTTTAAAAAAATTATTAAATTTCAAGCATTAATCGAAAAATTAATGTATAATATATACGTAAACGAGATGATATTAACAAGGAGGTCAAAAATGAAAGAGTATTTAACAAAAAGTTTACGAAATGTAGCGATTTTAGGACATTTAGGCAGCGGTAAGACAACTCTTACTGAATCTATGCTATATGTTAGTAAGGCAATCGCAAAAAAAGGTGAAGTTGAAAAAAAGACCACAGTATCAGATTATCTAACAGAAGAACAATCTCGCCAAACATCATTATCAACATCATTAATTCCAATTGAATGGAATAATCATAAAATTAATTGCTTAGATACACCTGGATCAGAAGAATTTGTTTATGAATTAGAGCAAGATTTAACAGTTGTTAAAGGAGCAATTTTAGTAATTGATGCGACTAAAGGTGTTGAAGTTGGAACTGAAAGAGTATGGGCAGAACTTCGTAAACGTCATATTCCAACGATTATTTTTGTAAATAAAATGGATAAAGATAATATTAAGTTTGATAAGGTATATGAAAATATTAGAGAGGTACTTGGAAAAAGAGCAATACCACTAACATGGCCACTTGGACATGACGATGGATTTGATGGCTTTGTCAATGCTGTTGAAAGAAGAGCACGTATTTTTAATGGCATAACTTGTACTGATGCGGAAGTATATCCAGAAAAAATGGCAAAATGTGATGAATTACATGATGCTATTTGTGAAGCAGTTGCCGAAACTAGTGAAGAATTAATGGAAAAATTCTTTGGTGGCGAAACTTTAACTAAAGAAGAATTACTTACAGGAATTAGAGTAGGAACACTTGCAGGTGAGATTTATCCTGTTTTAGTTGGTGCAGCTTCAAAAAATATTGGCGTGCAAACTTTATTAACAATGGTATGTGATTATATGCCTGCTCCAGATGATTTGAATCCAATTGAAGGCGTAAATCCTAGTACTAAAGATAAGTCAACTCGTAACACAGAAGATGATGAACCTTTCTCAGCGTATGTTTTCAAAACAATGGTTGATCCTTTCTTAGGTACAATTAATTATTTTAAAGTATTCTCTGGTTCAACTGCAAATCTTCAAGAAGCTTATTCACCTAGTAAAGATTCGATGATTAAATTAGGACAAATTTCAACGATAATGGGTAAAAATATCATTCCTGTTGAAGTATTACATGCTGGTGATATTGGTATTATGACAAAAACGGCTGACGTTTTAACAGGCGATACATTATGTGATAAACGTTCACCAATCGAATATCCACGTTGTGAAATTCCTACTGCAACTATTTATGTAGCTATTTCAGCGAAAACAAAACAAGATGAAGACAAAATGTCAGTATCATTACAAAAATTGAATTTAGAAGATCCTTCATTTGAAATTCGTCGAAATCGTGAAACAAGCCAATTATTAATTGGTGGTCAAGGTATGACACATATTGGATACATTTTAGAAAAAATGAAAAATATGTTTAAAGTTGAAGTTACAACTTCAGAACAAAAAATAGTTTATCGCGAAACAATTCGTAAAACAGCAGATGGCCATGGACGTCATAAAAAACAATCTGGTGGTGCTGGTCAATTTGGTGAAGTATATATTCGCTTTGAACCATGTGAAGCTCCATTTGAATTTGCATCTGAAGTAGTTGGTGGTGCAGTATCGAAAGGATATTTCCCTGCTGTTGAAAAGGGCTTAATTGATACATTCGAACATGGTCCACTAGCAGGATTCCCTGTAATTGGCGTTAGAGCAGTTTTATTTGATGGTTCAGAACATCCAGTTGATTCAAATGAAATATCATTTAAATTAGCCGCAAGTTTAGCATTTAAAGATGCACAGCCAAGATTAAAACCAACAATTCTTGAACCAATTGTAGAAGTTAAAGTCGAAGTAAAAGCTGAATATGTTGGTGACATTATCACTGATATGAATAAACGCCGTGGACAATTACTTGGAATTGATATTTTAGAAGGAGGACATCAAGTTGTAACCGCTACTGTTCCAGAGGCTGAAATTATCAAATATACAATTGATTTAAAAGCAATGACACAAGGAAGTGGACATTTTACTCGTCATTTTGTTCGCTATGATGATGTTCCAGAACAATTAGTTAGTAAAATTGTTTCTGAATACAAAGTAAATTAATTTTATCTTTATAAATATAGTAAAAAAAAGGTCTTATATTGCGTAAGACCTCTTTTTAATATTTATGTTTACTAAAAGATATTTATTTTTTTAAAAAATTTTCAAAATATAATAATGCAATAATTGTTTTTGCGTCAGTAATTTCTTGTAATTTTATTTTGTTAATTAATTCCTCGTAGTCAATTAATTCAACACTTAAATATTCATCATCGTCTAAGGAAAGTTTGCTTGGATATAATTCGCTCGCAAAATAAATGGTTAATTCTTCATTTGTAAAACCACATGATGGATGAATTGTTACAAGTTTTTTCCAATTATGTGCGTCAAAACCAATTTCTTCTTGAAGTTCACGTTTTGCACATTCGAGTGAATCTTCATCGTTTTCAACAACACCGGCTGGAAGTTCATAAATTTCTTGTTCAATTGCATGACGATATTGTTTTACTAAAAATACTTTGTTTCCTTTAAAAGCCAAGATTGCGACGCCTTTTTTATGATCAACAATTTCGCGGTAGATGTGTTTATTATCGCTTGTCTGATATTCTTTTTCAGTAATATTAATAAAAGATCCAGAATATTTTTTTGTTTCTTTAATTAGTTTTTGTTTCATCAGTTTCTCCTATTTTATTAATTATTTCCTTAAATTTTATTTGATGGTTAATGTTTAATCGTTCCGGATGCCACTGCACACCAATAATTTTATATTTATGATGAACGATCATTTCGATTATATCATTTGTTTTAAATAAAGGAATTAAGCCATCTCCTAATTTATTAATTGCTTGATGATGTAATGAATTAACTATCTCTTTTTCATTAAAACAATCGATAAGTGATATATGAGATATTTTTGTAATTTGATGAAGATGATGATGTAAATAATTTTCTTTTTTTAAATCTTGGATTAAATTTCCGCCAAAATAAACATTAATTACTTGAATACCTCGACATATTCCAAGAATAAATTTTTTTTGTTTAATTGCAAAATCAATTATTTTAAAATCAGTTTCATCAATAATTTTTGGTTCGATATTGGCGCTTATATTTTTTTCAAAATAATATTCAGGATTTACATCATCACCACCAATAATTAAATATCCATCGCAAATATTTAGCAAATTTATATCTAGATTAAGTGGTAAAATAAGATATTCATAGCCTAAATTATTAATAAAATGACAATATGTCATATTTATATTTATAAAATCATATGGATTATTGGCAATATCTTTTTTTATAATTCGTGGTGAAATTCCAATATATGGCATATAAGCCTCCCTTTCTTAAATTATACCATAATTTTAAAAAATTTAAAAATTATTTACTATTATATGATATTTGGTAGTTAATAAATATATTACTTTTTAATTGCATTTGAAGCGAAAATATGGTAAAATAAATAATAGAATTATCAAAAAAAGTATAAATAAATGAAATATAATTTGAAATTAAAATATGAGGTGAGTTTATGGGAAAAAAATCATCAAATAAAATTGATCGTGCTCCACTTGTTAGATTTTTTCCAACTGTTGAAACAGGGCTTTCAAGTGATGAAATAAATAATAGAATTGAAAATAATTATGTAAATTATGTTGAATCACATAGTAATTCTGTTGTTTCAATAATATTAAGAAATTTATTGACCTTCTTTAATATTATGTATATTGTGATATTTATTTTATTAGTATCTGCAAATGTTCCAATTAGTAATTATTTATTTGTTTTAATTGTTTTATCAAATCTTGCAATCGGAACTTTTTTAGAAATTAAATCAAA
The DNA here is from genome assembly GCA_964453965.1 of uncultured Staphylococcaceae bacterium. Classification (GTDB taxonomy): domain Bacteria; phylum Bacillota_I; class Bacilli_A; order ML615J-28; family CAG-313; genus CAYVQA01. The sequence continues at coordinate 9,455 of CAYVQA010000030.1, read as the reverse complement.
ATTTACAATTGATAAATTAAAATTACTTTCTGAATCAACTGTAACAGTAATTAGAAATGGTAATGAACAAGAAATCAAAAAAGAAGAATTAGTAATTGATGATGTTGTACTTTTAAGTGCTGGTAAGGAAATTGCATCGGACTTAATTTTAATGGAAGGCGAAATAGAAGTAAATGAATCACAATTAACTGGTGAATCTGTGTCAATCCATAAAAATATAGGTGATACATTGTATTCAGGTAGTATTGTTATTTCTGGTAACTGTTATGCGAAAGTTGAAAGAGTAGGCGCAGATAATGAAATCGAAAAATTATCACAACAAGCAAAAACATACAGAAAGCCTAGATCAGAAATTTTTAATTCTTTAAATATGTTATTACGATTAGTTGCTATTGTTATTATTCCTTTAGGCACAATTATCTTTTTAATAACTTATCGTTCTTTAAATATTGATTTAACAACAGGTCTTGAATATACAACATTCCAAAAATATTCGATTAGTATTGAAAAAACTTCGGGAGCCTTACTGGGAATGATTCCGTCTGGGTTATATTTATTAACTTCAACGGCACTTGCGGTAGGTGTTTTAAGATTATCAAATCGTAATAAAACTTTAGTTCATGATATATATTGTATTGAGATGCTTGCTCGTGTTGATGTTTTATGTCTCGATAAAACTGGAACAATTACTGATGGATCAATGGTTGTAACAAGATTTACTGAAGAACAAAAACACGGTGAATATAATATTCCGGATATTATTGGTTCAATGAATTCATCGTTAAATGAACAAAATTTTACCGCAAAAGCTTTGGAAAATTATTTTGGCTTTAATAAAATTTATAAACCAGTTGATATTTGTCCATTTAATTCGGAAAATAAATATAGTGCTGTGACATTTGAAAAAATCGGAACTTTTATTATTGGTGCACCTGAATTTGTTCTTCGAAATTCGTTTTCGAAAATTGAAGATGCAGTTAACGAATATGCAAATCAAGGCTTACGTATTTTAGTATTAGCACATAGTCAATATCCTTTAAAAGATGGTAAAATCCAAAAAAATCCTAAAATTGTTTCAATGATTTTAATTGAAGATCGCATTAGACCTGATGCAATTGAAACAATAAAGTATTTTAAAGAAAATGATGTAGCAATTAAGATAATTTCCGGGGATAATCCTTTAACGGTTGCGGAAGTCGCAAAACGTGTAGGTGTTGAAAATGCTGAAAACGCAATTAGCTTAGATGGCTTAACTGATAGTGAAGTGTATGAAGCTGCAAATAACTATACAGTTTTCGGCCGTGTAAAACCAAATCAAAAGAAAATTTTAGTTAAGGCATTAAAAGATGCCAAACACACAGTCGCAATGACTGGTGATGGTGTCAACGATATTTTAGCATTACGTGAAGCTGATTGTAGTATTGCGATGGCATCAGGTTGTGATGCAGTTAAAAATGTTGCACAATTAGTTTTATTAGATTCAAATTTTAATGCAATGCCAAAAATAGTTGCAGAAGGACGCCGAGTAATCAATAACATTCAACAAACTTCAATGTTATTTTTAGTAAAAACATTGTTTATAATGTTATTATCTTTCTTGTTTGTTATTGGCTTTATGAAAAAGTTTGGTCCAACAGGCGGAGTTAATTCATTCCCTATTTCACCAAGCCAATTAACATTAATTGAATTATTTGCAATTGGTATTCCAGCCTTTTTCCTTGCTTTACAACCAAATTATCAAAAAATTCAAGGTCATTTTATCAGTAATGTCATTAGAAGAGCCTTACCAGGAGCCTTAGCAGTTTCTTTTGAAGTTATGTTAACATATATTTTATCAAAAGCACTAGGGTTATCAACTCTTGAAGTAATAACAATTGTTGTAATCGTCGCAACCGCAACTTGTATGTTGATTCTCTTTATGGCATGTAAACCATTTAGTATTAAAAAATCACTAATGTATGTAATATTGGCATTTTGTTGTGTCTTTATTGTTTTTATGTCAACATCAGGAAAACAATTTATCGGCATTAACTTTCAAGAACAATTTAAACTATATGGCCTAATTAAAGATGATGTAAAAGAAGTAAATCATAGTATAAATGAAGCACCAGGCGAACTTATGACAGTTATTGATGAAGAAAATGGAATTTATGCTTATAAATTTATTGTTCCTAATCTACTTCCTGATGGTTCAAAGGTTCAGGTTCTATTTTCTAATGGGGTTGTTAATTATGCATATGCACAAGATCTTGAAATGAATGAGAAAAACTTCTTTAATCCAGATTATGCAAATGAAAATGAAGATGGTTGGACAAAGTATGAAAAAGCAGATGATGTCAATGTTGCGGGAACATATACAATTTACTATAAAAATAATGAAAAATGGAAAAATGTATATGCATATTTATTCTATACAACAAATGAAACAGTTATTGACGCAACACCATTATTATTAGCTTTTTCTCTTTCAGAAGCTTCATATATTATTAATTTTGTCTTTAATTCATTTTTTACAAATTTCTTTGAACATAATGATAAATTGAAACAAAAAGCATTAGAAAAGAAAAAATTAAAAGAAGAATAACGAAAAGAGCAGATGATATGTCTGCTTTTTTCTTTTAGGGTAAAACATAGTCAAATTTAAAAATCATAAATATTATATAGTAAGACTAGGAGGGGATAAAATAAAAAAAGTACTAGAAATGCAAAATCTATCAAAAACTTTTAATACAAAATATGGTGAATTAAAAGTATTAGATAATATTAATTTAAATGTTTATGAAGGTGAAATTATTGCAATAGTTGGACCAAGTGGAGGAGGTAAGACAACATTATTAAATCTCATATCGCATCTGATAGAACCAACAAATGGAACAATAGAAATAGATGGTAAAATTGGTTATATGTTTCAAAAAGATCATTTATTTGAATGGCGAACCGTATATAAAAATATTTTATTATCATTAGAAATTTCAAAAAGCATTCATCAAGAAAAAATAGATGAAATTAATGATTTATTGAAAAAGTATGAACTATATGATTTTAAAAATAATCTGCCTTCAGAACTTTCTGGGGGAATGCGTCAAAGAATTGCTTTAATTAGAACTCTAATAACCAATCCGAATATTTTGTTACTTGATGAAGCATTTTCAGCATTAGATTATCAAACAAGAATAAAAGTAACAACTGATGTGTATAAAATGATTAAAAGTCGTCATATTAGTGCAATTTTAGTAACTCATGATATTTCTGAAGCAATATCTATTGCGGACAGAGTCGTTGTGTTATCTAAAAGACCAGCAACTATTAAAAATATATACGATATTAGATATTCTAATCTAACTAATCCTGATCCTCTTAAAGTCAGAAGTGAGCCTGAATTTAGCTTTTATTTTAATCAAATTTGGGCTGATTTAAATGAATAATTCTTATTTATTTAAAAAGCGACTAGAAGCATTAAAAATTATCATTTTACAATTCATAATTTTAATAACATTCTTTTTAATATGGGAATTCGCGGCTAAAATTAAATTAATTGATCCATTTCTATTTAGTCAACCATCAAAAGTATTTATAATTTTAAAAGATTACATAAATGATGGTGAATTATTCCGTCATTTAAGTATTTCTTTATTCGAAACATTCCTCGGATTAGTAATAGGAACAATGCTGGGAATAATAATTGCAATTATTTTATGGTGGTACAAAAAACTAGCTAAGATTTTAATGCCGTTTTTAATTATATTTAATTCATTGCCTAAAACAGCATTAGCTCCAATTATTATAATTTGGGTTGGAACAGGTATTAATGGAATAGTTGTTGTTGCAATTTCTATTTCAATTATAATGACAATCATTACAGCATATAATAATTTCATTCAAGTTGAAGAAGAAAAAATCAAAATGATGAAAAGTTTTAATGCGACAAAATGGCAAATATTAACTAAACTAATTTTACCTGCTAATTTTGTTAATATTGTTACAATTATTAAAATAAATATTGGGTTAACTTGGGTAGGAGTTATAGTTGGTGAATTTTTAGTTTCAAAAGCTGGATTAGGTTATTTAATTGTGTATGGAACAGGGGTTTTTAAATTAGACCTTGTAATGATGGGAATATTAGTCTTAGCGTTAATTGCTTTTTTTATGTATGAGATTATTAATTTATTGGAAAATTATTTAAATAAGAAAAGGGGATTATGAGTGAAAATAAAAAAACTTTTATTACAAATTTTAATGATTATAATAGTATTATTAATAAGTGGCTGTAACAAAAACAAATCTAATGTTATTAAGATGGCAGAAGTTGCCCATAGTATTTTTTATGCGCCACAGTATATTGCCTTAACAGAAGGTTATTTTAATGATGAAGGATTAGAAATTGAATTATATAATGCTAATGGTGCAGATAAAGTAACAGCCGCATTACTAAGTGGCGATATCGATATTGGCCTTCAAGGTCCTGAACCTACGATTTATTTATATAATCAAAATAAAGATAATTATTTAGTTAATTTTATGCAACTAACACAAAGAGATGGTAGTTTTATAATGGCAAGAGAAAAAATTGAAAATTTTAATATTGAAATGTTAAAAGGAAAATCAATTTTAGGTGGAAGAGCTGGTGGTGTTCCAGAAATGACTTTAGAATATGTTATTAAAAATGCAGGACTGACACTTGCTAAAAATAGCAATGAATGTGATGTTAATGTAAGAACAGACGTGCAGTTCAGTGCAATGTCAGGGGCTTTTATTTCTGGTGAAGGTGACTTTACGACATTATTTGAACCAAATTGCACCGAACTAGAATTACAAGATAAAGGATTTGTTGTCGCTTCAGTTGGTGAATTAGCAGGTGAAATACCATATACGGCATATTCAACAACTGTAAAATACTTAAATAATAATCAGGAAAAACTCGAAAAATTCATCAGAGCTATTTACAGAGGACAACAATTTATTAAAAACAATGATGATGAAACTATTGCAAAAGTTTTAAACAAAACATTCAAAGAACAATCAATTAATAACTTGACAATAATTGTCAAAAGGTATCGAGAAATTGATGCTTGGTGCAGTACTCCATATTTTAAGCAAGAAGGTTTTGAAAAATTAATGGATATTATGGAATTAGCAGGTGAATTGTCAAAAAGAGTATCTTTTGATGTTCTAGTTGATAATTCTATTGCAAATAAAATAATTTTAAGTCAATAAATAATAAAGAGGTGGTAATTAAATCACCTCGATTTTAATTATATAAACTTAAAACACAAAAATTTTGCAAAAATAGATTAATTGGTTGCGAAAAATCCATAAATTTGATATAATAATTAATAATATGGAAAAAATTTAATTAAAAGGAAATGATAATTATGAAACATTACTTTATTGTAAATCCAACTGCTGGTAAAACAAATTCTACAAATTTTATTGAAACAGAAGTACCAAAAGTCTTAAAAAATCCCGATGATTATCAAATTTATGTAACAAAATCACGTGAAGATTGTTATCGTTTTGTAAAAGAAATATGTAAATCTTTAAATGAAGAAGCGGTTTTTTATGCATGTGGTGGTGATGGAACATCATATGATATTCTTAATTCAATCATTGATTGTCCGAAAGCTATTCTTGCGATTGTGCCGGTAGGGTCATGTAATGACTTTTTAAAATCTTATCCGGAATATGATTTTAAAGATTTAAATAAATTAATTAATGGAACATATAATAATATTGATGTAATTAAAGCCAATGAACATTATGCACTAAATGTTGTTGATGCCGGATTTGATGCGCGTGTTAATGATGACGTTTGCAAAATGCGTTTAAAACATGCAAATGTAAAAAAAGCATATTCAAAAAGTGTTATAAAAAATATTTTTCATCAAATGAGTGATCAGGTTAGTGTAAAAGATGAAAATGGAGAAATTCTTAATGGAAAAATGACATTAATGGCATTTGGTAATGGACAATACTATGGTGGCGGTTATCGATGCGCTCCGTATGGGAAAATGGATGATGGGATTATAGAAACAGTAATAATTAGGAAAGTTTCCATTTTTACCTTAGCTCGTCTTATAGGTAAATATAAAAAAGGTGAACATTTAGATAATAAAAAATTTAAAAACTATGTAATTTATCGCAAATCAAAAACAATTACAGTTGATTCACCAAATGAAGTATGCTTTTGCTTAGATGGTGAAACAGTATGGTCAAAACATTTTGACATTTCAATACTTCCTAATAAACTAAAATTTTTATTACCTAAAAAATAATTTAATAATATTATAAAAGGAGGAAAAATTGTATATGGCTAATTTTAAAAAAATTGATTTTGAAAAACTATTTACAACTGATAATAAAAATATTAAAAAAATATTAAAATCAATTCATCCATATGATATAGCAAAATTACTCGAAGAACAAAATCAAACAATTATTAACAAATTTTATACATATTTTACACCTCAAGAATTAGTCGCATATTTTGAACATTTCAATTTTGAATTTGCGGCTGAACAATTAGAATTATTAAATATAAAAACGGCTACAAAAATTATTGCAGAATTAGAAGTCGATGATGCAGCAAATATTTTAAGAAAATACGATGAAGTTACACAAAAAAAGTATCTTCATGGATTATTTAAAGAAAAAGCTAATTTACTCCGCAAAGTTTTAGAATATGATCAAAATAAAATTGGTTCATTAATGAATCCATCGTTTATTTCTGTTCCGCTTAATGCGACAGTAAAAGAAGCATCTAAAATAATGGTTCAACAAGCTAAAGAAGTTGATAATATCGATTATATTTATGTTATTGAAAATAATGTTTTAAAAGGAGTATTATCTTTAAAAGAATTATTAATTGCTAAGAAAAATGATTTAATTTCTGATGTTTTAAATGATAATATTCAAACTCTAACAATTGATGACGACAAATCAAAATGTATTAAAATTATGCAAGATTATGACATTGGTGCTTTACCAATCGTAGATAATGATAATCAAATGCTAGGAATTATTACTGTCGATGATGTTATCGATGTTGTTGAACACGAAGTTAGCGAAGATTTTGGTAAATTTGCGGCCATAGCTGATGGGGAAATTGATGAGTTAGATGAAAAAGTAATTAAATCTGTTAAAAACAGAATTCCTTGGTTATTATTATTGCTTTTTATTGGTATTTTTACTTCAAGTATTATTGCAAGTTTTGAAGCAACAATCGCACAAGTTGCTATTTTAGCTGTATTTTTAACTTTAGTTTTAGATATGGCAGGAAATGTTGGAACACAAAGTTTGGCAACTACAGTTAGATTACTCTCTAGTAATCAATTAGAACAAAAAAAAGATGTAAAAAAACATCTATTAAGAGAAATAGGTATTGGACTTTTAAATTCAATTACTGTAACAATTTTAATTATTATTGTTGTTTTTGTTTTTCAAATAATTCAAAATCATAATTTTGATTTATATTATTTAAAAGTATCACTTGTTATCGGTGCTGGAATGATTGTTTCATTATTTGTTTCAAATTTAGTAGGAACTTTAATTCCAATAATTATTGCAAAATTTCATTTTGACCCAGCTACAGCTAGTGGACCATTTATTACAACTATTAGTGACATCATATCACTATTAATTTACTTTGGTTTTGCGACAATATTTTTATTATAGGTGATAGTATGGAAATAAAAAATGAACAATTAATAAAAATACTTAAATCTATAAGCGTAAAAACTGCTCCAACTTTAGATGATTACCACTCATATGATATTGCGAATGTATTAGAAGAATTAGATGATAATAACCTAACAATTAAGCTAAGCGTTGTACTTGGACCTACAAAATTTAGTGAAATATTTGTATATTTTTCAGATAATTATATGAATAGTTTATTAGACTTGTTAGGAGTAAGTTATGTTGCAATTATGATTTCAAAAATGGAAATAGATGATGCATGTCAAGTATTATCAATTATCCAAAATTATGAAAAATATTTACCATTTATTCCTGCTACAATTGTCAGTAAGATTACTGGAGTTTTAAGCTATGAAAATGATGAAATAGGATCAATTATGAATCCTAATTTTATTGAAATAGATGTAAATTTAGACGCAAAACACGCGACAAAAGAATTAATGAATAAAGCATCAAAAGTCGATTTTATTAATACACTAGTAGTTACAGATAACCATAAATATATTGGCTTAATTAATTTGAAAAATCTAATTACAGCAGATGCAAATGAAAATATTATCGATATTGTCAATTCATCTGTATCTGCAATTTTAGGAAAAACGGATAAAGAAGAAGCTGCAAAAGAACTACAAAACTATGACGTTGAAGCTTTACCAATTATTGATGAAGAAAATAATGTTTTAGGTATTATTACTTATGATGACGTATTGGATATTAAAGTTGATGCAGCTGTCGAAGATTATGCAGCATTTGCAGGGGTTATAACTGATAAAATAGAACATGAATCAGAAAGCATTTTTGGAGGATTCAAAAAACGAATTCTCTGGTTAATAATCTTGTTATTTACAAATTTATTTACTGCAAGTATTTTAGGAAAATATCAAATGGAATTCGACGATCAATTGGTCGCAGTTCTTTCGATCTTTTTACCATTAATGCTAGGAATGGCTGGTAATGCTGGTACTCAAAGTCTTGCGGTTACAATTAGTTTACTCGGAACTAATAAATTGGATAAATTTAAAGATAAAATTAAACATTTAGCAAAAGAACTTAAAATTGGTATTGTTAATGGTTTAATTATTGGTATTGCAATGTTATTAGTATCAACTTTAATTCTTTTAATTAATCGTGGTGAACTAAATCAAGAAGTATTTATGATTGCGGGGTCAACAGCCATATCGACAATTATTGTCATGATTGCGGCAAATCTTGCTGGTGTTATAATTCCATTAATCATGATTCCAATAAAAGTAGATCCAGCTGCTGCTTCAGGACCTTTTATAACAACAATTAATGATATTTTAGCATTAGTTATTTATTTTTCACTTTCAGCTTTATTTTTGATGTAAATGCATGAAAATATTAAAAAGCAAAAAAGATAACTATAGTTAAGAAAAAAGCAAAAAAATTATAAAAAATGACAAATTCTCCAATTTGTAGACTAAATTTCCCTTCCTAGGGCTACACATTTACTTGACATAAGAGTATAATAGGGGCTGTGGTTAATCGAGATATAATCTACAATTCTTAATGGAGGTAAAAATTAAAAGAAATGGAAAAAGGATTTTTATGACAGAACAAAAATTTATAAAAGATGTAATTTCAAAATGTAGAAAAGAAAAACAATTAACGCAAGAACAATTAGCAGATTTATTAAATGTTTCTAACAAAACTGTAAGTAAATGGGAACGTGGCATTAGTTATCCTGACATTACCCTAATTCCTACGCTAGCAAAGGTATTAGATATTAGTGTTAGTGA
>CAYVQA010000029.1:6273-14765 GCA_964453965.1 uncultured Staphylococcaceae bacterium | reverse complement strand
CATATGTGGATATAGTGCGTATGATTGGAATACCATCGCAATTTCACGGTCTTTTGGCGCAACGTCATTCATTAAACGGCCATTAATAAATAACTCACCACTACTAATTTCTTCAAGACCAGCAATCATTCTTAATGTAGTTGTTTTACCACATCCAGAAGGTCCAACGAATACAATAAATTCTTTGTCTTTGATTTTTAAATTGAAATCAAAAACTGCTTGTACGTTATTGTCATAAATTTTATTGACATTTTTTAATTCTACAGTTGCCATAATTTCCTCCTTAATGGTTTTGTTAGTAATATTATACCATGTATTTTTAATTTTGTTAATAGACAAATTGTCTATTTTATTTTATTTTTTTATGCATTTTGTAATTTTATTTAAATATTATGAATTGATAATAACATTTTAATTGCACAAGCATCTGAGAATTTTTGAATATTAATTCCCGTTTCTTTATAAATATTATCAATCTTTAATAAAATACTATTTCGATTTAAATACATTGCTTTTGATGTTTTTGATACATTTAAATCATTTTTTATTAATTGAATAATTAAGTCATAATAATCATTTTTTTCAATTATTGGTAAAAAAATGACATCATATATAAATTTAATTGTTTCTTGAAAATGTTTGATTCCTGGTTCAAATAATAAATCTGTAGCAGTTGTGTTATTTTTTAATCTTTGTTTAGAGGAATTTAAAGAATCTAAATAAGTATAAACTTTTTTGCCTTCTGTATTATTTGTAATATATGGGCCAATATGAACATATATATCTTTTGTTAAGTCTTGTCCTAATGTTAAAAAAATATCATCGATTAAAATATCAAAATCTTCTTCTATAAAAACAACAATCATATTGAAAAATTCAACGAAATGTGGCTTTTTATAAATTTCTCTTATCATTTCTTTGATTGTTTTTACATCTTCATTTGTTTTTTCAAATGTGAAAAAGCGAATTTTTTTATTTTTAAAAGGGAAGCTTTTATTTTCATAAATATAGTCATAAATTGATTCTGTGAAATTATCAACTGCATATATCTTTTTTTCTGGATATTTTAGTTTCAATAATTTATATTCATTTAAAGATATTGTTTTTTCAATTCCAAATATTTCTTCATTATTATAAAAATAATAATATTTATCTGTATTATAAGTTGTGATGTTAGTTAATAGTTTATCTTTATAGATCTTTTTTAATTGTTCCATATATTTTCCTCTTAATTACACTATGTGATTATTATACATTAATTTTTTAAAGATGTCAAATTTTAAATATTTATTATTTTCAAAGCAATAATACTCATATCATCTTTTGCTTTAATTTCTTTTTTTAATGTATAATTGATAATTTCATATACTAATTTTTGTGGTGATAAATCTTTTATTGATAATAGATATTTTTCAATTTCATCTTCATTAATATAATTTTCAAAAATCCCATCGCTGCTCATAATAATTAAATCACCATTTTGTAAATATATTTCTTTTTTATTTAATTCTTCATCAATGCCAAAAGGTAGGTTTTTATTTAAGATTTTTTCAAATTTTCCATTTTCATGAATAATATATGACGTTGTTCCTCCCATTTTATAAATTGTTAACTTATTTTCTAAGCGGTTAATTTCTACTAAATCTAATGTTGCATATCGTTCTAAATAATCTTGAACTGTATAAAAAGAATTTAAAATAGAAAGAGCTGTGGTTATATCGATATCTAAATTTGTGATTTTGTTTACTAATTCGATTGTCGCATTACTCGTTTTAAAGGCACTATAACCTTTTCCCATTCCATCAGATATTGCGGCTAAGAGGCGACCATTATCTAATTCTTTGATTAAATAATTATCACCATTTATTTTTTCCTCTGATAATGTTCCATATCCATAAATAATATCTATTTTTAATTTTGGTGTGACAATGAATGTATCAACATCATCAATTTGTTTTTTCTTAACCGTTACTTGTTCTTTTAAAATATTTTCAAAAAAAGTTGTTATTATTGTTATTATTTCTTTTTCTTCATAACGGTTTGAATTTAAGGTTATCAATACTTTAAAATCATTTTTAAAAGGTTTTATTACCTTAAATTCTTTAATATCGACCGCATAATCAATTAAATTTGTTTTAATATCCACAAAGATTGGATATTTGATTTCTTCTTTATTTGCTAAACTTAAGATATATTTTTTTACTGCCTCCGCAATCGTATATATTTGCACAATTAGCCCATTATTTTTTGATTCATTTGTGTTTATTAAATTTATTTTTTTATTATTTTCTAATAAATTGTAATTAGGACAATATCTTAAAAATTCTTTGTTTTTAATATTTGAAGTCATACTTTCTTTAAAAATCGGATAGAGGTTTTCACCATATTTATTAAAACATTCTTTTTTCTTATAACAATTGTTACAAACATTTTGAACTTTGACTTTTATTTCATTGCTTATAGTTTCATTATAATCATTTGGAGTTTTAAAGATTTCGACAAAACTATTTAAAAAATCTGAAAATCCTAAAATTTCATTTGAAATATTATTAAATATATCTTTATATATATATTCATATTCTTCTATTTGTGTTTTCTTTTCATAAAAAACAAGTGGTCCTAAAAGTTCAAATATAACACTTGAAAACATAAAATATAAATAATATGTTGTATTTATTTGATTTGTATCTTTGAATAAAAGAATTGTTAAAAAACAATTTAAAATAAAAAAAGCATATAATTTTGGTAATAAATAAAATGCGCCAATAACTGGTATTAATAAACTAATATATTCTTCTTTTAAAAAAATGTATCCTATCGTGATGGTAATACTATATATGAATGAATAAATGTTTTTATATTTTTTAGATAATAACATTGTAAAAAACATTGTTACAAAGATTCCTACATTTAACTCTTTTATTGATATTGTAGATGATCCTATTACCGATATAGTATAAACAATCAATTCTAAATAAATAATTGTATCATTGTTTTTACCATTTGTTTGACTTTTGATTAAATTAACTAAATTATATTCCAAGAATATATATATCAATAAACTTATTAAAGTTAAAATTATTACTGTTAATAACTTTTGTTTAAAAAATAAAAAGAACATTAAAATGTTTAATATTACTAAATATCCACAGATTATAATTCTTAATGAATTGTTTGATATATTTTGAATTGGTTTATTCGCAAGGATATATATTAGAATGATAAAGATAATTAAACATAATGCTAAAACTAAATATGGTAATATATATTCTTTTGAAAAAAGAATAATTGCTAGAAATGATGTAGGTAATAAATAATATATATTTTTATTGTCTTTTAATAAATAGAAAATGAAAATAGGTAATGTTAAAGCATATCCTAAATTATAATTAATTGTTAAAATACTAAAAAAACATACTAGTGCTAAATTGATTTTTTTAAACATATTCCACCTCTTTTTACTCATTATACCTTATTTATTTTAAAAAGTTTGTCATATTATAGTTTTTTTATCAATAAAAAAATAAGGAAATATTTTTACATTTCCTTAAGTTTTAATTTATATAAATTATTTTTGTTTTAATCGTTTGATTACATCAATTCTTGGAATCATTATTAATCTTTTACAAGTTGTGCATTCTAATTTCATATCAACACCAACTCTTTTTATTTGCCATGTGTTTCCACCACAAGGATGAGGTTTTTTAAATGTTATTATTTCATCTAAATTAAATTGCATATTTATTCTCCACGGATAACAATTTTAGGAAGAGAAATCTCAATATTATTTTCTTCTAAAATTTCTTTAATTGCTTTTCGCATTAACCTTTCAGCTTCAAATTGTGAACCTGCTTTTACAGTCCAAATTGCTCGAAGTGTAATTCCTTTATCAATTAATGCGGTTGTGCCTACGATAGTTGGAATATTAATTGCATTAGGAAAATCTTTTAATTTAATTGGTAACTTTGTAGTTAATAGTTTTATAACATCATTAACATTTTCAGTGTATGCAACTGTAAATTCTACTACAGCAGTCATATTATTAACTGAGTAATTAATTAATGTATCAATGTTTCCATTTGCAATAATTTTTACTTCTCCAGTCCATGCTTTGATTTGGGTTGTTTTTAAACCAATATCGATTACTTCTCCGGTAAATCCATCGATTTGCACAAGATCACCGATATCATAATGATGTTCAAAAACAATAAAAACTCCACTAATAAAATCATTAATTAATTTCTGTGCGCCAAGACCGATAACAAGTCCAGCAATTCCAAGTCCTGTTAATACTGGAACAATATTTATTCCCCAAAGAGCTAATATTATAATTATTTCAACAATATAAATGATATATCGAATGATGCTTGATGTTACTTTTGCAAGTGTTCTTTTTCTTTTTGATTTTAATACCGATGGCCGCATTAAAATTGCTTTTGTAGTGTTTAAAATTGCTGTCGAAATAATCAAACAAATAATAGTTCCAATAATAGCACTTGCATTTTGATTGAGTAGTTCTTCATAATCAATATTTATTTTGAAAAAATTGTTTTGATCTACTAAAATTATTAATCCTAAAAAACAAATTAAAATTATAATATTAATAATTGTATTTAATGTGCTAACTTTTTTATTTTTTTCAATTGCTTTTTTTATAAAGATATCTTTAATGTGCATAATTAAAAAATATGTAACTATTAATAAAGCATATATTAATATTTTCCCAAATTGTTTAAATGTTATTGCTAAAATCATTTTGACCTCCTATAGGGGTTGTTTTTTTATCTTTGCATAGGCTCTTGGGTATTTAAGTGGTGTTGGTGATTGTTTTTTTATTTCAACAATTGAACGTTTTCCTAAATTATTTGGTAAATCAAAATTATAAATGTTTTCTATATTTAGTTTTAAAGAAGAGATGGCAGAACTTGCATTTTTTAATTCTTCTTCAACGTTTCCTTTTAAAAGAACAATTTTTCCATTTGTTTTTGTAAGTGGTGTTACAAGTTCTAATAAAATGTTTAATCCAGCTACTGCTCTTGCGGTTGTAATATCATAATTTTCTCTTTTTTCACTTAAGTTTTCTGCGCGTTCATTTATTACTTCAATATCTTTTAAATTTAGTTTTTCGATTATTAGGTTTAAAAAATTACATCTCTTTAAAGTTGGTTCGATTAGTGTTACTTTTAATTCCGGTTTTATTATTTTTAAGGGAATTCCTGGAAATCCTGCCCCTGTCCCAACATCAGCTAAAGATTTGACATTTGTAAAATCAATATATTTTAACATTATAATACTATCTAAAAAATGTTTTATATATATGTCTTCTTTTGTTTTTAAATTCGTTAAATTGTATTTTTCTGATTCGATAACTAAAGTTTCATAATAGATTTTAAATTGTTCAATTTGTTCTTTTGTTAAAGTTGTTATTTCTTCTAGATATTTTTCCATTATTTTTTTCTACTTTCTAAATATACTAATAAAATGGAAATGTCACTTGGGTTTACTCCACTTATTCTGTTTGCTTGGGCAACTGTTATTGGTTTAATTTTCTTTAATTTTTCTCTTGCTTCACTCGCTAAATTAGGGATATTATCATAATCGATATCAGTTGGAATTTTTCTTGATTCAAGTTTTAATACTCTTTCTGCTTCTTTATATGCTTTATCAATATACCCTTGATATTTTATTTCGATATCGATTTGTTCTTTTAATTCATCTGTTAATGGGTTTTCGAGATTTAACATATTAACAATATCTTGATATTTTATTTCTGGTCGTTTCATTAAATTTGTTGCAGTGATTCCATCTTGTAAAATAGGTGATGGAATTTTTTCAAGATATTCGTTTATTTCTTTTTTAGGAGTTAGTTTTATAGTATTTAATCTAATTTTTTCTTCTTCTAGGGTTTGTTTTTTTTGTATGAATTTTTGATATCTTTCTTCTTTAATTAAACCAATTTGATGTCCATATTCTGTTAAACGCATATCTGCATTATCATGTCTTAAAATTAATCTAAATTCTGCTCTTGATGTTAACATTCGATATGGATCATTAATTCCTTTTGTTACTAAATCATCAATTAATACACCAATATAGGCTTCATCTCTTCTTAATATTAATGGTTCCTTATTAGAAAGTTTTAATACCGCATTTATCCCCGCCATTAATCCTTGACATGCGGCTTCTTCATAACCACTTGTTCCATTCACCTGACCACCAAAAAATAAGTTCTCAATTATTTGTGATTCTAAACTTGGTTTTAAATCTAATGGATCAATTGCGTCATATTCAATCGCATAAGCATATTTTGCAATGATTGCATTTTCAAATCCTGGTAAACTATGAACCATTAATTCTTGAATTTCGTGTGGCATTGAAGTTGAAAATCCTTGAATGTATGTTTCGGGAATTGATAGGCTTTCTGGCTCTAAAAATATTTGATGTCTTTCTTTATCAGAAAATCTAACAATTTTATCTTCAATTGAGGGACAATATCTTGGTCCAACACCTTCAACAATGCCTGAATACATACTTGATTTTTCTAAATTTGCTTTTATTATTTCGTGTGTTTTTTCGGTTGTATATATTAAGTAACATGGAATTTGTTCTTTGAAAGGTCTTAGAGTATTCAAATCAGTTTCATAACTGAATGCGACTTTTTCTGGTGTTCCTGGCTCAAGTGATGCTTTGGTAAAATCAATTGAACTTGTTACAATTCTTGGTGGGGTTCCTGTTTTTAATCTTTTTAAAGCGTGACCATTTTCTTTTAAAGATTTTGATAGTCCATAATTTGTTTTTTCGCCATCTGGGCCGGCTGGATGATAAGTTTTTCCTACTAATATTCTTGATGATAAATAAGTACCTGTCGTAATAATTACTGCTTCACTATATATTTTTGTTCCACTTTCGGTGATTATTCCTTTTACTTTCTTTTCTTCAACAATTAAACTATCAACTAAATCTTGTAATACATCTAAATCATTTGTTTTTAAAATTGTTTCTTGCATATAAGCAGGATAATCCACTTTATCTGATTGAACTCTTAATGCTCTAACAGCAGGACCTTTTGATGAATTTAATAGTTTAAATTGTAAAGCTGTTTTATCTGCAGCTTTCCCCATTTCTCCGCCTAATGCGTCAATTTCACGAACGATTATTCCTTTTGCAGGTCCACCTATTGAAGGATTACATGGCATATTACCTACTCTTTTGAAATTTCCACATATCATTAAAGTTGATTTATTCATTCGTGCAGCTGCAAGACTCGCTTCTATTCCCGCATGTCCACCACCAATGACAATTATATCATAAGTTTTATTATTTAATTTTGCTGGTTCTATATATAATGTTCCCATAAATTACCTCTTTTATTAGAAATTAAAAGTGTACCTTTATTTTTATTGATACACTTTTTCATCGTCATTTACTTAACTTACTATTTAATTTTTATTTAACGATTTCACCTAATGTATTAGGACTAACAAGACCAGCATTAGATTCGTCAGTATCAATATGCATTGCAAGCGCATATGAATCACTTACTCTAACAACAACATCACCAAAAATAAGCGAACGACCATCAGTATCAATTTTTACAGACACGATATCTTTATCTTTTACACCTAAATTTTTTGCGTCTTCAGTTGTCGCATGAATATGACGTTTTGCGACAATCACACCTTCGTTTATTTCTAAAGTGCCAACAGGGCCTACTACTTTACAACCAGGAGTACCTGCTAAATCACCTGATTCTCTTACAACAATTGGAAGTCCAATACTACGTGCATCAGTTGCAGATAGTTCAACTTGTGTTTGTTTTCTAAATGGTCCAAGAATTGATACGCCTGCTAATTCTTTTTTAGGTCCAACAATTGTTACTCGTTCTGCACATGCAAATTGGCCGGGTTGTGATAAATCTTTTTTATGTGTAAGGGTTGCACCTTCCCCAAATAGTACTTTAAAATCTTCTTCTGTGACATGAATATGTCTAGCTGATGTTTCAACGATAAATTTCATTTTTATTAAATCCTTTCTTTAAATTATTTTACTATTAATAAGTATATCACTTTTTTTAAAAAAAAGAAAATGATATAATCATTTTTTTCTAATAAATGATTTTTTAAGCGATTCACTTTTTATTTTTTTGATTATATAGTATAATTACTTAAGAATGAGAGGTATATTATGAAACTAGGAATGATTTCTTTAGGATGTGCTAAAAATCAAATTGATAGTGAATTATTTTTAGGATGTGCTAAAAAATATAATTTAGAAATAACTATTGATCCAGCTGATGCGGATATTATTGTTATTAATACTTGTGGATTTATTGATTCCGCAAAAAAAGAATCAATCGATACAATTTTAGAAATGTGCGATTATAAAATTGATAATAAAATTATTATCGCAATGGGATGCTTAGTTGAAAGATATTATGATGAAATAAAAGAATTATTACCCGAAGTTGATTATTTTATTCCGATTCGTAAATA
>CAYVQA010000029.1:0-6173 GCA_964453965.1 uncultured Staphylococcaceae bacterium | reverse complement strand
ACTTTAATTGCTCAAGATACAACACGTTATGGTACTGATTTAGATGATCCTAATCATTCTTTAGCAGGACTTGTTAGAGAAATTTCTAAAATTGAAGGTATTGAATGGATTAGAATTTTATATTTATATGTTGATGAAATAACAGATGAATTATTAAATGAATTTAAAACTAATAAAAAATTAGTTCCTTATTTTGATTTACCACTTCAACATTCAACCGATCATATGCTTAAAGCCATGAATAGACGTGGATCAAGAAGTGATATCGACAATTTAATTAAAGAAATACGTTCAATTGATAATTCAATTTTAAGAACTACTTTAATTGTTGGTTTCCCTGGTGAAACTGAAGAAGATTTCAATGATTTATTAAATTTTGTAAAATCAACAAAATTTGATCGTCTAGGTGTTTTCAAATATTCCGATGAAGAAGGAACAACGGGATTTGAAATGGAACCAAAGATAAAAAGAAGTGTCATGAATAATCGCTATAAAGCAATTATGAAAGAACAAAATTTAATTTCTTTTGAAAAAAATAAGGAAATGATTGGAAAAACTGTTAAGGTTTTAATTGATAATTTTGATTTTGATAAAAATGTATATTTATCAAGAAGTTATGCCTACGCAATGGATGATGCGGATGGATATATATATGTTAAAAGTGATAAGCCATTAATTATTGGTGAATTCTATAATGTTAAAATTATTAAAGCAAGCGCATATGATTTATATGCAATAGTTTTATAAAAAGTATAAGGTGTAGTAAAAAACTACACCTTTATTTTTATCTATTTTGAATAATATCAACTGGTTTTTTCTTTAATAATTTTATTAAAGGAATAATGATTCCAAGGAATATTATAACTAGTTCAATTATTAACACAATTAACACTTGTCGAATAGAAAAATAATACATATTTGAAGATAGGCTATATGTTTTTGTTATATAACCATTTACTACTCCAACACCTATTAATGAAACAATTATTGATACAATAGTTGTTATTCCAAATAGCATTGCTGTTTGAATTAAAAATATTTTAATTATATTAAATTTACTTGAACCAAGCGCTCTTAAAATACCAATTTCTTTTTCTTTTTCGTTTATAACGCCAGAATAATAAAAAGATATAATTCCAATACATACAAAAATAAGAAGGATACTTATTATTTTAAAAATATTTACAAATAATCTTAATCTTGCTTCAGCGTCTTCTATTCTCAAAATTACTTCGCTTGTTAGATTGATAGTTGATTGATTTGATCTTGCATTTAAATGTTCAAAATAATTATTATCAAAATAATTTTCTGATTTTATATTAATGATTTTCAAATCTTTTTGCTGATTTTTTGTTAATTTAAAAATAATAGCTACATAATCATTTAAGTTATAACCGAATTGCTTTTTGCATTCATTAAATAAATCAGTGCTTCCAATAATTAATTTCTGTAAGTCATTCAAATCAAAATCATCATATATTCCGACAACATTTACAAAAATTTCTTTTTTTGATAAAGAATTATCAAGCAATAATTTTCCACTTTGAGTTATAGATTCAAATTTTTTATTTAGCAAATTGGTTTTTGCATTATTTCTTATTTCTTGTTTTTTATCTTCACTTAAGTTATCCAAATATTGATACTTTGAAGTAAAACCTGCATCTTTATAATTATTAGTTGCGTATTCATCTAAATCATATTGATATGTTTTTTCAATACTGTTTTCAAAATCTTGTTTATCGCTATATAAAGAAGATAATGGAATTAATACATTTTTATCCTCTATTTTTTCTTCATTATAACGCCAATAAATTTGATAATTCGCTTGAGCATTTGCTTTTTTTAAGCCAAAAGCATTAATGGAAGTATTAGAAAAAGATATATTTAATGATCTATGAATTATATTATTTTTTATTTGATTTTCATAAAATCCATTTTTAATGAAATAAACATTATGGAAGCCAAATTTTAATTCCATTTTTATTTCTTCTACTTGCATCAAATACTCGTCTGTATTAAGAAAATCTTTATCCACATTTTTTAATTTTTTGTATTTTTTTGCATTTAATTTTGTATCAAGTATTCCAACAATTTTATAGTCTTTGTATTCATACTTTATTGTTTTATTTAATATATCTTCATAACTTAATATATCTGTTGAATCGCTACCATTTGAATATCCATATTTTTTATACATTTCATATATATATTTTGTTATTACAATTTCGTTGTAATCATTAGGTAATCTTCCTGCTATTAATTCTAAGTTATATCGATTAATTAGTTCACTATTTATTTCACATGTTCCGCTAATTTCATTTTTATAATAATAATCATTAAAATTAATTGTTTCTTTGGTTTTAATTTTTAAACCATTCATAAAATTATATATTAAATCATATTCATAATTTTTTAATTTGTTTGTTAATATTTCTACATCATCATCGTTTAAATTTAAATAATGTATTTCATCATTTACTTTTACTTCTTTATTGAATGGCACATATCGATTATCATTTTCATATAATGACTCTAATATTGCTTTATTTTTGTCATATGAACTTATTGTATCTGATACTCCTATCATTACAAATACCATAATTGATATTATCATTGCGATTATTAATCTTGTTATCTTACTTCTTAAAAAGCCATTCGCTAGAGTTATATAGTTCTTTTTTGTTAATTTAAATTCTTCTAATGTAAAATCATTTTCTTTTATTTCTTCTTCTTTATTATTTGCAATTCCATCTTCTATTTTGATTATTTCATCAGCGTATTTTTTTGCATTTTCTTCATCATGTGATACAACTATTACTAAACTTTCTTTACTTATTTCTTTTAATATTTCAAATATTGTTTTACTTGTTTCTTTATCTAATTGTCCTGTTGGTTCATCACATAATAATAATTTTGGTTCTTTTACTAGTGCTCTTGCGATTGATACTCTTTGGCGTTGTCCACCTGATAATGTATTTGGTTTTCTATTTTCTAATCCTTTTAAATTTACTTTTTCTAATATTTCACCTATTTTGTTTTCTTCGATTTCTTTATTACATCCTAATCTAATATTTTCTTTGATATTGTATTCTTCTATTAGATTAAATTCTTGAAAAACAAATCCTACATAACTATTTCGGTAATTGTTAATATCTTTTTCTTTAAAATTCTTTAGTGATACACCATCAATTATTATATCTCCTTCATCGAATGTATCTAATCCTCCGATTATATTAAGTAAGGTTGATTTTCCTGTTCCACTTACTCCTGTTATAAATACCATTCCTTTATCTGGAAATGTTAAATTGATGCTTTTTAATGCGTCTACTTTTATATTTTTTTGTTTGTATGTTTTTTGTAAATTTATTAATTTAATCATTTTTATTCTCCATACATAATTTATCGTTTTGAAATTATTTCAATTGGCTTTTTCTTTAATAGTTTTATTAACGGTATTAATATGCCAATTGTTAGAATTATAATATCGATTAATACAAACATCATAAATTGTTTTAATTCAAAGAAATAGATTGAACCATTTAAAAACTCTTTGTTAATTATAATATTGTTAATAATCTTTACTAAAATTAAAGATAAAGCTGTCGAAGATATAATTGATATTAATAATAACATAATTCCTTGAATTATAAAAATATTTGTGATATTTTTTTTGGTTGCTCCTAAAGCTCTTAAAATACCGATATCTTTTTGTTTTATGTTAATTACACCTTGAAAATAAAAGCACATAAATATACATAAAATAATTGCAAGTACTAAACTAAAATATTTTAATATTGTTGCAACAGGCTGCATCATTCTATCAATTTCTTTTAAAGTAATTTGTGCTTCTAGATGAAATTTTACAATTTTTTGATCCACAACTTTTTGATATGCAAAATTATATTCGTTATTTTTATAACTATAATCATTTAAATTTAATAATTTTAAATCTTTTTCTTTCTCATTATAAAGTTTGAAAATAATTCTAGTATATTGACTAAAAGCTACACTATAACGATATTTTAAATCACTATAATATTCATCCCCAACAATAATTAAAGAATCTGATTCTATTTCGTCACTATTTTGGTCGCTATATACCCCAACTACTTCAATATTTTCGTATTTTGCTGCTACATTGATTTTTGCGTTTGTAAAATATATATCAAAAAATTCTAATTTTGCGGCATGATTAATTATATCAAGTTTATTATTTTTTAAATATACCTCATATTCATATTCTGATGAATATCCTTCTTTTAGATAATTTTCTTTTGCATAATTAGAAAGATATGATTGACAATATTGTTCTAGCTGATATTTAAATCCTGATGTTTCTAATAATGGGACGATAACTTGATTACTTTCTAAATGAAAAAGTGGCTCATCTTTCCAAACAATTTCATATTTGCTGAAATCATCTTCTTTTTTTATGCCTTTAATTTTGTTTCGAGATAAATTGCCATTTTTTTCTAAAATAATATTCGAATTGAGATTATTGAATAAACATTTATCCTTTGTAATTTTATTATAGAAACCTTCTTTTATAAAAATTACATTATGAATTCCATATTCTAAAGCAACATAAATTTCTTCATTTAATCTGCTCATTTTCTCTTCGTTTTCTGATTCATAAATATAGTTTTCTAAAATACTAAAATAATTCTTATTTAATTTTGTATCAAGTATTCCAACAATTTTATAGTCTTTGTATTCATACTTTATTGTTTTATTTAATATATCTTCATAACTTAATATATCTGTTGAATCGCTACCATTTGAATATCCATATTTTTTATACATTTCATATATATATTTTGTTATTACAATTTCGTTGTAATCATTAGGTAATCTTCCTGCTATTAATTCTAAGTTATATCGATTAATTAGTTCACTATTTATTTCACATGTTCCGCTAATTTCATTTTTATAATAATAATCATTAAAATTAATTGTTTCTTTGGTTTTAATTTTTAAACCATTCATAAAATTATATATTAAATCATATTCATAATTTTTTAATTTGTTTGTTAATATTTCTACATCATCATCGTTTAAATTTAAATAATGTATTTCATCATTTACTTTTACTTCTTTATTGAATGGCACATATCGATTATCATTTTCATATAATGACTCTAATATTGCTTTATTTTTGTCATATGAACTTATTGTATCTGATACTCCTATCATTACAAATACCATAATTGATATTATCATTGCGATTATTAATCTTGTTATCTTACTTCTTAAAAAGCCATTCGCTAGAGTTATATAGTTCTTTTTTGTTAATTTAAATTCTTCTAATGTAAAATCATTTTCTTTTATTTCTTCTTCTTTATTATTTGCAATTCCATCTTCTATTTTGATTATTTCATCAGCGTATTTTTTTGCATTTTCTTCATCATGTGATACAACTATTACTAAACTTTCTTTACTTATTTCTTTTAATATTTCAAATATTGTTTTACTTGTTTCTTTATCTAATTGTCCTGTTGGTTCATCACATAATAATAATTTTGGTTCTTTTACTAGTGCTCTTGCGATTGATACTCTTTGGCGTTGTCCACCTGATAATGTATTTGGTTTTCTATTTTCTAATCCTTTTAAATTTACTTTTTCTAATATTTCACCTATTTTGTTTTCTTCGATTTCTTTATTACATCCTAATCTAATATTTTCTTTGATATTGTATTCTTCTATTAGATTAAATTCTTGAAAAACAAATCCTACATAACTATTTCGGTAATTGTTAATATCTTTTTCTTTAAAATTCTTTAGTGATACACCATCAATTATTATATCTCCTTCATCGAATGTATCTAATCCTCCGATTATATTAAGTAAGGTTGATTTTCCTGTTCCACTTACTCCTGTTATAAATACCATTCCTTTATCTGGAAATGTTAAATTGATGCTTTTTAATGCGTCTACTTTTATATTTTTTTGTTTGTATGTTTTTTGTAAATTTATTAATTTAATCATTATTTCGCCTTACTTTGAATATGTTATTTGGACATAGACATTTTTATTTTGCCAATCATCATCATTTTTTCCGCTTGCGCCATAACGTAATACTATTATATTTTCTTCAGCAAATTTTTCAATTAGTATATCATCAAATGTAAACGATACTACTCCATAAGAAGTATTCTTATCACTTCCGCCATAAC
>CAYVQA010000028.1:0-15857 GCA_964453965.1 uncultured Staphylococcaceae bacterium | reverse complement strand
ATGACACCTAAAAAACCAAACTCTGCTATTCGTAAGATGGCCCGTGTTCGTTTAAGTAATGGTATTGAAGTAACAGCTTATATCCCAGGTGTTGGTCATAAGTTACAAGAACATAATACTGTATTGATTCGTGGCGGACGTGTTAAGGACTTACCAGGTGTTCGTTATCACATTATTCGTGGTACACTTGATACTACTGGTGTTGAAAACCGTAAACAAGCTCGTTCAAAATATGGTGCAAAACGCCCTAAAGCTAAAAAGTAATTAAAATAAAATAACTTGTATTCTAGAAAGGAGGAATCAACATGCCTCGTAAAGGACATGTCGCTAAAAGAAATGTATTACCTGATCCAATTTATAATTCAGTATTAGTTACAAGATTAATTAATAGTGTTATGTTGGACGGTAAAAAAGGTGTGGCTCAACAAATTATATATGGTGCATTTGATCGTGTTTCAAAAGCAACCGGTCGTGATCCACTAGAAGTTTATAATCAAGCATTAGAAAATATTATGCCACAATTAGAAGTTAGATCTCGCCGTGTAGGTGGTGCTAACTATCAAGTGCCAGTTGAAGTTAGAGAAGCAAGACGCTATACCCTAGGTTTAAGATGGTTAACAAATTATGCACGTCTTCGTAATGAAAAGACTATGGAAGAAAGACTTGCAAAAGAAATTATGGATGCTGCCAATGGACTTGGTGGTGCCGTTAAGAAACGTGAAGATACTCATCGTATGGCTGAAGCAAATAAAGCATTTGCTCATTACCAATGGTAATAGGAGAATAAAATACAATGGCTCGTGAATACTCATTATTACATACACGTAATATCGGAATCATGGCTCACATTGATGCCGGTAAAACAACTTTCACAGAGAGGGTTCTATATCACACAGGTAAGATTCATAAAATAGGAGAAACTCATGATGGCGCAGCACAAATGGACTGGATGGAACAAGAACAAGAAAGAGGTATTACAATTACTTCTGCAGCGACAACTGCATTCTGGAAAGGTCATCGTGTAAATATTATCGATACTCCAGGACACGTTGACTTCACTGTTGAAGTTAGCCGTTCATTAAGAGTACTTGATGGTGCGGTTACAGTACTTGATGCGCAAGCTGGTGTTGAACCTCAAACAGAAACTGTATGGCGTCAAGCAACTGATTATTTAGTTCCAAGACTTGTTTTTGTTAACAAAATGGATAAAACTGGTGCTGATTTTAATTTCAGCTGTGAATCATTACACAAACGTTTAGGCGCAAATGCTCATGCAATTCAATATCCTATAGGAGCTGAAAGCGAATTTAAGGGAATCGTTGACTTAGTAACAATGGAAGCTTTCATTTATACTGAAGGCCACGTTGATGAAGAAGGTCAAGTAGTAGAAATTCCAGAATATTTAAGAGACGAAGTAGAAGTTGCTCGTGATGAATTACTAAATGCATTATCAGATTTTGATGATGATTTAGCAATGGCATATCTTGAAGGTGAAGAAATTCCTGTTGACTTAATCAAAGCAACAATTCGTAAAGCAACTTTAGCAGTAAAATTCTTCCCTGTACTTTGTGGTACAGCATTTAAAAACAAAGGTGTTAAAAAAGTACTTGATGCAGTAGTTGATTACTTACCTTCTCCAGTTGAAGTTGCGGACATTAAAGGTCACAATGAAGATGGTGAAGAAGTTGAAGTGCCTTCAACTGATGACGCACCATTTGCGGCTTTAGCATTTAAAGTAATGACTGACCCATATGTAGGTAAGTTAACATTCTTTAGAGTTTACTCAGGTAAACTTGAAAGTGGTTCATATGTATTAAATGCAACTAAAAATAAACGTGAAAGAATCGGACGTATTCTTCAAATGCATGCAAATAACCGTACAGAAATTAAAGAAGTTTTTGCTGGTGATATTGCTGCTGCAGTAGGATTAAAAGACACTGGAACAGGTGATACAATGTGTGATGTAGATCACCCTGTTATCTTAGAAAAGATGATTTTCCCAGAACCAGTTATCTCTGTTGCAATTGAACCAAAATCAAAAAATGACCAAGACAAAATGTCAACTGCACTTGTAAAACTTGCAGAAGAAGACCCAACATTTAGAACTTATACTAATGAAACTGGCCAAACAATTATTTCTGGTATGGGTGAATTACACTTAGACATCATCGTTGATAGAATGAAACGTGAATTCCACGTTGAAGCTAATGTTGGTGCTCCTCAAGTATCATATCGTGAAACAATTCGTAAAGCAGCCGAAATTCAAGGTAAATTCGTTCGTCAATCAGGTGGACGTGGACAATACGGGGACTGCGTTGTCGTATTTGAACCTAACCCTGGTAAAGGATTTGAATTCGTTGACGAAATCGTTGGTGGTGTTATTCCAAGAGAATACATTCCAGCAGTTCAAAAAGGTATCGAAAATGCATTACCAAATGGTAACTTAGCAGGATATCCAACAATCGATATCAAAGCTAGATTAGTATTTGGTTCATACCATGACGTTGACTCAAGCCAAATTGCGTTTGAAGTTGCCGGTGGTTTAGCATTCAAAAATTCAGCTGCAAAATGTGATCCAGTATTACTAGAACCTATTATGTCAGTTGATGTAGTTATCCCTGATGAATATTTAGGAAATGTTATTGGCGATTTAAGTAGTCGTCGTGGACGTATTGATGGTCAAGAAAATCATGGACATGCAACGCAAGTTAAAGGTTTCGTACCTCTTGCAGAAATGTTTGGTTATGCAACAGCTCTTCGTTCAAATACACAAGGACGTGGAACATTTACAATGCAATTTGACCACTATGAAGAATGCCCAAGAAGCATTGCTGAAGGCATTATTAAGTCTCGTCAATAATATTTAAAATAAGCGAAAGATTAAAAAATACATAATAAAGATATTAATCTATTTGCTTGCAAAAAATCAAAAAGTATTGTAAAATATACTTGAAATTAAATCTTTAAATAAAGAAAGGAAATTTTAAAAATGGCAAAGGAAAAATTTGTACGTACAAAACCCCATGTTAACATTGGTACAATCGGCCACGTTGACCATGGAAAAACAACTCTTACTTCAGCTATTACAACAGTTTTAGCTAAAAAAGGTCTTTCTAAAAAAATGGATTATGACCAAATCGATGGTGCTCCAGAAGAAAAAGCACGTGGTATAACTATCAATACTTGCCACGTTGAATATGAAACTGAAAAACGTCACTATGCACACGTTGACTGCCCAGGACATGCTGACTATGTTAAAAACATGATCACAGGTGCTGCTCAAATGGACGGTGCTATCCTAGTTATCGCTGCAACAGACGGACCTATGGCACAAACTCGTGAACATATCTTATTAAGCCGTCAAGTAGGTGTTCCTCGTTTAATCGTTTACCTAAACAAATGCGATATGGTTGATGACGATGAATTATTAGAATTAGTTGAAATGGAAGTTCGTGATCTATTAAACGAATACGGATTCCCTGGAGATGATACTCCAATCATCAGAGGTTCTGCTTTAAAAGCTCTTGAAGGAGATCCTAAATATGAAGAAACTATTATGGAATTAATGAACATCGTTGATGATTATATTCCAGAACCAGTTCGTGACACTGATAAACCATTCTTAATGCCAGTTGAAGACGTATTCTCAATCACTGGTCGTGGTACAGTTGCAACAGGACGTGTTGAACGTGGTACTATCAAAGTTGGTGACACAGTTGAAATCGTTGGTATTAGAGATACTCAATCAGTAGTTGTTACTGGTGTTGAAATGTTCCGTAAATTATTAGACCAAGCTGAAGCTGGTGACAATATCGGTACATTATTACGTGGTGTTTCACGTGACCAAATCGTTCGTGGTCAAGTTTTAGCTAAACCTAAATCAGTTACACCTCACTCAGAATTCGACGCTGAAGTTTATGTATTATCAAAAGAAGAAGGCGGACGTCATACTCCATTCTTCTCTAACTATCGTCCTCAATTCTATTTCCGTACTACAGACGTTACTGGTGTTATCGAATTACCAGCTGGTACAGAAATGGTTATGCCAGGTGATAATACAACTATGAGAGTTAAATTAATTCACCCAATTGCAGTTGAACAAGGTACTAAATTCTCTATCCGTGAAGGTGGTAGAACTGTAGGTGCTGGTTCAGTTTCTAAAATTGACGCATAATTAATTTAATAAAATTTTAAACATAAATCTTACATTGCAAAAATATTCCCTAGGGTCAAACTTAGGGAATTTTTTATATATGAAAATATATTTATATACTGGATAAAATAGATAATTTATTCAAAAAATAAAATGTAGTTCATAACTATTGACAAATATACTCTTATCAAGCATAATATACTTGTATAATGAAAAAAACTTGAAATAGGTATAATTATGAAAAAGTCTAGCATACTATTTAATGGAGGTGAGTTTGGTGGTAGAAAAATTAAAAAATAAATTTGGCGTAAATCATCCGATATTCACAAGTGAAATTTTGGAGGAAATGAGCGAATATTCTCGGCCTCGTGTATTTCAACTTTTAAAGAAAGCGGAGAAAGAACAAATGCTTATAAAGTTTTCTAAAGGTGTTTACTATATCCCAACCGAAACTCGTTACGGAAAGTCTCTTATATCGGTTGAACAAGTTATAAGAAAAAAGTACATTTCAGATAAAGGCGATATTTTTGGAATATATGGCGGTTTACAAATGCAACAAAATTTTATGTTGACATATCAAGCGCCTACTGCAATCGAAGTTGTGACAAATAATGAAACAATGTGGGTGCGTGAAACAAAATTAAAAAATCGTAAGATTATTCTTCGCAAATCTCGTTTACTTATAACGAAAGATAATGTTGACGCTTACACTATTCTTGAATTGTTTAATAACATGGATATGAAAAAATATTTTGATGATACATCTGTTCAAAGAGAAGTAGTAAAATTTATTAAAAATCGAGAAATTAAGGCAAAGGATGTATATGCGCTTGCAGGTGCTTTTCCATCTAAAACAATAAGAAAGATTATGGAAAGTGGAATTATAAATGAATTTACATAACGATTCTCAAGTATTTTCAACCATGTAATCGATGAAAAAACTTATTATAAAGAATACGTTTAAATAACACAAAAGGTTATATATGATGGAACGAGTTACAAAAACTATATAAATACTATACAAAAGAGTATTGAGAATGATGAATTTGAAAAATACCTAAATAAAGATAGTCAAAATTCTTGAAGGACTATCTTTTTTAATATGAATAAATTCTTAATTTTATCCATCATATAAATTAATTTTCTATACAAAAATATGACGTTTAGAGTCGCTTTTTGTGGCTTTTTTTAGACATTTTTATAATAAAATATTGTTACAATCACAATAATTGTCTTTTGACCTTTAAGAAACAAACGAAAATTATTTTTTAAATTAAGCAAAATTCTTTACTTAATTAAATAATTTTGATATAATGTGTATAGAAAATGTAAAACGTTTACACTTTTTGAAAGCTATGTGTTAGCAATTTTTTTAGAAAGTTATCGAAAACGTTTTAGCGAAAGGTGTTTACGTGAAAAAAAAGTTATATTTACTATTATTAATAATATCTAGTTTTAGTTTCGTGAGTTGCACTAAAACGAATAAAAATGAAATAGATGAAAAATTCAAACGTAGCGAAATGCTTGCGGAAGAAGTGAAAAATTGTGATACTCCTAAATTAACAGGAGAGTTAAGTGACTATGAAATCGCATGGTCAGATGAATTTAATTATACTGGACAACCAGATAGTTCTAAATGGTCATATGAACTTGGAACTGGCAATGGCGGCTGGGGTAATAATGAATTACAAACTTATACAAACAAAGAAGACAATGCTTATGTAAAAGATGGAAATCTTTACATCACCGCAAAGCGTGAAAACTATAATGGCTCAGAATTTACATCATCACGCCTTGTTACAAAAAACAAAGGTGATTTCAAATATGGATATATTGAAATGCGCGCAATTTTACCAGGTGGTGGTGGTGTTTGGCCGGCATTTTGGATGATGCCAACAGATAGTGTTTATGGTACTTGGCCAGCTAGTGGTGAAATTGACATCATGGAATATGTTGGAAACAGAAAAAATATTATTTTAAATACAGTTCATTGTCAATCTTATTATGGGAGTGGCAGAGGAACTAGTTACAAAGTTGATGACGTTGAAAATACATATCATACTTATGGTTTATTATGGACCGAAGATTATATGAAATTTTATGTTGATGGTATTGAAAAATTTAAAGTTGCGAATGGTAAATTTTCAAAAGACAATTATAAAACTTGGCCTTATGATCAAAATTTCTTTATCATCCTTAATGTTGCGATGGGTGGAAATTTAGGCGGAAAAATCAGTGATTCATTTTTAGAAAGTTCCATGATTGTTGATTATGTTCGTGTATATCAAAAGAATCTTACTGGAATTGATAAAATTAAACCAGGAAAAACTGCTTTAAATAATTACACTGTATCATCATCAAGTATTAATTTAAGTTGGGATAAAGCCGAAGATGATTATGGCATTAAACAATATGAAGTTGTTGTTGATGGAAAACAAGTTCTTGCGACGACAAAAACAAGTTGCGTAATTAATAATCTTAAGGCAAATACAGAATATACAGTACAAATTATTGCCTTAGATAAAGGCGGAAATTTTTCAGTATCAAAAGCTGTAAAAATTAAAACTAGTGATGTTTTAACTGCTCCAGGTAAAATTGAAATTGAACAATTTTCTTCTTCACAAGGAGTAAACACATTAGAAAACCCTAATAACAGCTTATCAGTTGATTTTGTAGTATCTAATAATAATCCTTCATATATTATTTGTGAAGTAGATGTAAAAGAAAGTGGCGAATATAGTATCGAATGTTACTTGCAAGGAAATCGTGTATCAACATTATATGTATATAGTGTTTCAAGCACAGGTGAGGGAACAAGTTCAAACGGCTATAAAATTACAAGTACATTTGGTGCGTATAAATTAGTAGAACTAGATTATACTCTAAATTTAAATAAAGGAATTAATTATATTAAAATTGAATGTGTAGCAACATCAAACGGTAAAACCGCAACGATAGATTATCTTAATTTAATCAAAAAATAAATAACTAGAGGAAAAACAATGAAAAAATTAACAAATTTATTAATCATTTTATTAATGATTTTAATTGTTGGATGCACACCAATTGATAATGAAAATGATATAGTTATTGAAGGGTTAGAATTATCACAAACACTTTTATTAGGTGATGAATTTGCACCTTTAGAAAATTTAATAGCTAAAAAAAATGGTGAAGTTGCACCTGGAGAACTTAATTGGTTTGGTGATGTTCCACTAGATGAAAAAAACAGATTAACAGAAATTGGTACATATACTTATAATATTATGTATCTTGAAAATGGTAGTATTCTTTTTGAAAAAGAAGTAACTCTAAAAGTTATTGATGAAAACGAATTATATGATCTTAAACCAACTAAAAGTACCGCATTAGAATTTAAAAATATCGATAAATTAGAATCAGGTGATGGCTACAAAATTGTGTGGTCAGATGAATTTGATACAAATGGTACGCCAAACACAGAATATTGGGATTACAATATTGGCAATGGTGATTGGGGTTGGGGAAATGGTGAAAAACAATATTACACAAATAGACAAGACAATGTAACAGTTAAAGATGGTAAATTAATTATCACCGCAAAACGTGAAAATTATCAAGGATATCAATATACATCAACAAGAATTGTTTCAAGAAAAAAAGTTGACATTAAATATGGCCGAATTGAATTTATGGCAAAACTTCCAAAAGGAAAAGGAACATGGCCTGCTTTATGGATGATGCCTACTGATAGTGTTTATGGAACATGGCCACGTAGTGGTGAAATCGATGTAATGGAACATGTTGGTAATAACGAAGGTTATGTGCTTGGAACTTGCCATAGTAATGTTCATAATGGTACAACTGACGGCGGAATGGGAAAAACAGTTTATCGTGAAGGCGTAACTGATGAATTCCATTTATATAGTGTTGAATGGACACCAGATAAAATTACTTTCTTATTTGATGATGAACCGTATTATACATATCAAAATCCAAAATATAGTCAAAACAATAACAATTATTACCCATATGACCAAGAATTCTACATCATTATGAATATTGCAATGGGTGGAACATTAGGCGGAGATATCGATTCTAATTTTACAAGTGCCCAAATGGAAATTGAATATGTTAGAGTATATCAAAAAGATTATACTAATAGTGATACAGAAAAACCTAAAAAAGTTGAAGTTACAACAAAACAAACAGCAAATACAATTGAACTTAATTGGACAAAGTCAGTTGACAATATTGGCTTAAAACATTATGAAATATTTGTTAATGGCAAATCAGTTGATGCGACAATTAAAACAAAATATACGCTTAAAAATTTAAATCCAGATACTGAATATGATATTCAAATTGTAACAGTTGACCTTGCAGGAAATTATTCAATAAGCAGTTTAAAAAAAGTTAAAACAACAAGTACTAAAACAATTAATAATCAAATTAATTTATTAAAAAATGAGGAAAAATTCGCTTTTTAATAAAATTTAAATTTAGGTAACATTCGCAAGTAAATTTGCGGAAATAAATATAGGAGGAAAGAAAATGAAAACATGTTACACAACTAACTACCTTCAAAAAGAATATTTCAAAGAAACCGAATTTGAAATTCTTGATGATGCAAGTAGTAGAAAGTCTGAAATCACTGTTGATGTAGAAAATGTTAAACAAACTCTTGTTGGGTTTGGTGGTGCATTTACCGAAGCTGCGGCTTTAAACTATGCATCAACAAATGCAGAACTTCGCGAAAAAATTATGAAAATGTATTTTGATCCTAATGAAGGAATCGGTTACCAATTAGGAAGAATGTCAATTAACTCTTGTGATTTTGCAAGAAGTAATTACACTTACATTCGTAAAAAAGCAAAAGATTTAAGAACATTCACAATTAGAAGAGAAATGCGCTATATTGTGCCAATGATTAACGATGCAAAAAAATATGCGCCTGACCTAGAAATGAAAGCTGCTCCATGGAGCCCACCAAGACACTGGAAATCAAATGAAAATATGAATGAAGGTGGAAAACTTTTAAGAGCGTATTATGGCGTTTGGGCAAATTATATGCTAAGATTTGTTAAAGAAATGCGTGCAGAAGGTGTTCCACTAAAATATTTAAGCGTTCAAAATGAACCTGAAGCAACACAAACTTGGGATTCATGTGTTTATACACCTGAAGAAGAAATGGAATTAATCAAAATTATCGGCAAAAAAATTGAAAGAAAAGAATTAGATTTAAAATTAATCGCATTAGACCATAACCGTGATATCTTAGAAAAATGGGCTAAAGCATTTAAAAATGACGAAGAAGCTTTAAAATATACTTGGGCATTTGGAATTCATTGGTATGTTTCCGAAGACTTTGATGCATTAAGAAGAACAAAAGAAATGTTACCAGATAAAGAAATCATTTTTACAGAAGGATGCGTTGAAGGCGGACCAAGACCATATGCAATCGAAACAGGTGAACGCTATGCAAGAAATATTATTGGTGATTTATCAAATGGTTGTATCGGATATTTAGATTGGAACTTATTACTTGATGAAAATGGCGGACCAAACCATGCAAGAAATTACTGTGATGCGCCAATTTTAGTATCAAAGAAAAACAAACCTGAAATTGTTGAAGAACCAGCACCAGGTGTAAGAGTAGATTATATTGTTGATGAAAATGAAGAAAAAGAATTAATTATCAATAGTTCATACTATTACATTGGTCACTTCTCAAAATTCTTAAGACGTGGTTCAAAAATTGTAACATTAGAAAATCAAGATTCACGTATTCAAGTTTTAGCAGGAATTAATCAAGATCAAAAACAAGTATGTGTTATTTGTAACCCTACCGATGAAACTGTAAACTATGAAATTAAAGGCTTAAAAGAAGAAGTCGAAGGCTTAATTTTACCACATACAATTCAAACTTGGGTTGTTGAATAATGAAACTTATATTTGAAGAAAATTTTAATCAAAGTATTCTCAATGAAAAAAAGTGGAATATCGTAACCGCTGGAAATGGCTTTGGAAATAATGAGTGGCAATATTATACTAATCAAGAAAAAAACGTCAAAATTGTAAATCAACAATTAGTTATAACTGCTTACAAAGAAAATTATGAACATCGCTATTTCACAAGTGGAAAAATAACAACAAAAGGAAAATTTTTCTTCAAATATGGACGAGTTGATGTTAAAGCAAAACTTCCAAAAGGAAAAGGCTTATGGCCAGCTATTTGGATGATGCCAGAAAATAGCAAATATGGATGGTGGCCTTCATGTGGTGAAATTGATATTATGGAAAGTTTAGGACATGAACCAGAAAAAATCTATGGAACAATTCATTATGGAATTCCTCATTACTATCATGGCGGAAATATCATAATTGAAAATCCTAATGAATTTCATACATATTCACTTATTTGGGAAGAACAATCAATTACTTGGTTAGTTGATAACAAAGTAATCGCAAAAACTTCAAAATGGTTTTCAAAAAGGGAAAAGGATTTTGAGTATCCTGCTCCCTTTGACCAAGAGTTTTATTTAATTATTAATTTAGCTGTAGGTGGAAATTTTAGTGGTTATCCAAATAAAGAAACAATTTTTCCAACAAGTTTTATTATTGATTCAATAAAAGTATATCAGTAAATAAATTAAATATAGACATCTATTATTATAATAGATGATTGAAAATGAAAAAATCCTAAAATAAAATAATAAAAACAAATATAAATTATAAAAACAAATATTCAAAATAAATAAAAAAAGACACCTATTATAATAATAGATGTACAAAAAATTAGATTAAATCTAAATAAATTGTAAATCAATAGATTGTAAATTAATAGATTGTAAATCAATAGATTGTAAATCTATTATTATAGTAGGTGTTACATTAATAAATAAAAAGGAGATTTTAAAAATGGGCATTCTTACCCCGTTCATACTTGAAGACTTTGACAGAAAAAAGCCCTTTTCATCTTTCCTTCCAGGCGTTGCTGGATTAAAAGGTGTACCATTATGGACTTATTATGCTAATCGCGGGCAAGGTATTACAAGTGTTGGTTCAAAAGATAAAAATGGTTCAATCATTGAATTTAATCCTGCATGTATTGCTTATGAAAAAGTATCTACTCAAGGATTTAGAACGTTTATAAAAATTAATAATCAAGAAGTAATCGAAATCTTTGGTCCACGAGATGAAAAAAATAATGTAAAAAGAACAATGTACATCACCGGCGCATCATTTTCAATTGAAGAAGAAAATCTTGAAAAAGGCTATCGTTATACTGTAAAATATTTTGGCTTACCAAATATGCCTTTAGGCGCATTGGTAAGACGCGTTGAGTTAACTGCTTTAAAAGACAATTTGACTTTTGAATTACTTGATGGTACAACGCAAGTATTACCACAAGGTATCAGTAATGGTGCATATAAAGACTGTGGAAATTTAATGAGAAGTTGGATTGATGTTTATCATTCAGATGGTAATACACCATTTTATACAATGCGTGCATCAAGTAGTGATGAGGCTGAAGTAAAAGGAGTTGAGGCAGGAAATTTCTTTTTGGCAAAATCTTGCAATAAATTAATGAAAACGTTATCAGATTTAGAAGTGATTTTTGGCTATGATTCATCAAGAACTATTCCAGTAGAGTTTAAAAATAATTCAATTGAAACTTTATTAAACAAATCACAATATGTAACAAATAAAATTCCTTGTGCATTTGTTGGCTTAAGCAAAACACTTAACAAAAATGAAAAAATAAATATTGATGAAATGTTAGGTTATTTACCATCATACACCATTTTAGAAAATAATTTACCAAGTATCTTAAAAGAAAATTTCTTTAACGAAAAAGAAATCGAAGCAGAAAACTTAATTAAAGAATTAACTGATGATGTAAAAACAACAACAGCTTATCCATTATTTGATGAGTATTTACGACAAAGCTATTTAGATAATTTCTTACGTGGTGGATATCCTGTAAGTTTAGGCAAAAACAAACCAACACCATATTATATTTATTCAAGAAAACATGGTGACCCAGAAAGAGATTATAACTGGTTTAATTTAGAACCCGAATATTATTCACAAGGAAATGGTAATTTTAGAGACGTTAACCAAAACAGAAGAAATGATGTAATCTTTAATAATTTCTTAAAAGATAAAAATATCAAATTATTTATGAATTTAATTGCTTTAGATGGTTATAATCCACTTGTAATTAATGGAAGTACCTATCTAATCAATGAAGGTGTCGATAAAGAAGAATTATCAAAGAAAATTTTAGGAAATGTTAATCAAAATTTCATTAATCTTTTCAAATATCATTTTACACCTGGGGCAGTAATTAACTTCTTTGAAAAAGAAGGTGTAAAACCAATTTTAGAAGATAATGAAATCTTAGATTTAATTTTTGAAAATAGTACTGAACAATTAGAAGCAGTATTTGGTGAAGGATATTGGGTTGACCATTTTACCTACAATCTTGATTTAATCGAAACATATCTTTATGTTTATCCTGATAAAGAACAAGAACTTCTATTTAAAACATCAGATTATCGTTATTTCTATAATCCTGTTTATGTTCTTCCAAGAAACGAAAAAATCGGCTTAACTAAAGATTTAAAGGTTAGACAATATGGATCAACAAAAGAAATAACAAACGAAGAAAAAGCAAAAATTAATTATAGTCCATATCATTCAAATTGGGCTAAAAATAAAGATGGAAATATTTTAGAAGTAAATCTTGCGGCGAAATTAATAAGTTTAATTACAACAAAATTTGCAAGTCGTGACCCATTTGGTTATGGCATTATGATGGAAGCAAACAAACCAGGATGGAACGATGCTATGAATGGTTTACCTGGACTTCTATCATCAGGTGTGTCAGAAACATTAGAATTAAAACGTTTAATCGATTATACAAAAGATGTTTTCAAAAAGTATTCAGAAGAACATTTAAAACTTCCACTTGAATTATCAACACTTATTTATAAAATTAAAAAATATTTAATTGCTCTAAATAATAAAGAAATGTATCAAGATGAATATTTCAATTTAACACAAGATGCAATCGAATTATATCGTGAACAAATAAGACTAGGTATAGTAAGTGATTTAATCGATTATCAAGCAGTAGATTTCTTAGAAATGTTATCTTTAATGCAAAAAGAAATTACGGAAAGTATTGACAAATTAAAAAATAAATCAGAAATTTTACCAACTTATTTAAGCTATGATGTAACAGAATATGATTTAATAGAAGGATTAACACCATATGGATTACAAAAAATTAATCTTAAAAAATATCAACTAAAAATGTTACCAGCATTTTTAGAAGCTCCAGCAAGAGCACTTAAAAATAATATCGCAAAAGAAGATGCGAAGAACCAATATCAAAAGATACGTAATAGCGAAATGTATGATAAAGTCTTACATACATATAGAACAAGTTGTTCATTAGAAAAAGAAACTTTAGAAATTGGGCGAATTAGAGCTTTCACAGCTGGATGGCTTGAAAGAGAATCAAACTTCATGCATATGACTTTTAAATACCTATATGGACTTTTAAAAGCAAAACTATATGATGAATTTTTTGAAGAAATCAAAACAAATTTCCCACCATTTATGAATCCAGATGTTTATGGTAGAAGTGTATTTGAAAATTCTTCATTTATTGCGACTAGCTGCAATCCAAATCCATCAGTTCATGGAGAAGGTTTCGTCGCAAGACTTAGTGGTTCAAATACCGAAGTACTAAGTATGTGGCTAATTATGATGTTTGGTGAACATCCATTTAAAGTTAATAATAATTTATTAACTTTAACATTAAAACCGGTATTGCCAATTGACTTTTTTAAAGAAAAAATGGTTAAAACCAAATTTATGAAGTCAATTGATGTTATATATATAAATATGACAAATCTTCACACTTATGATCAAATTGTAGATATTGATCATTACGAACTATTTGGTTCTGATGGCAAACTTGCCAAAGTGATCAATAGCTCAGTAATCATTGGTGAAGATGCAATTGATGTGCGAAATAAAAAATATTCGCAAATCAAAATTTATTTAGGCTATAAAAAATAACAAATAGGAGGAAAAAAATGTTAAAATTTATTAAAAAATTTTCAATGTTTATTTTAGTAGCTTTCACACTTGTTGTTTTAGCATCATGTATACCGAGTGGTGGTGACAAAGATGTTACAATTTCAATTGAAGGACTTAAAGATGCTTATACATTTAACACAGGTGATGAATTTAGCAAAGATATTCTTTTAAATGGCGTAAAAGCAATAGGCTCTGACGGAAATGATTATACAAAAAATATCGTTGTAAGTGGTCTTGATCGTTTTAAAGTTGTTGATGGTAAATTATCAGAAAGTGGTAGTGGAAATATTAAAGTTGAAGTAGTAGTTGATGGTTCAACAGTAACTTCAAAATTTGCTAGTATTACAGTTGTATATGTTGCACCTGTAACAGATGATATTATCGTTAATGGCGATTTCGCAACAGGTTCACGTGATCCGTTCACATATGGTGAAGCAAATGGTGGTACTGGTGAACTTACAGTTGAAAATGAAGAATTAAAAATGACTGTCTTAACACTTGGATGGGCAGGTGGTGGAGAAGCATTCCCACGTGCAGAATCTAATGTATTTACTTTAGAAGATGGTAAATTCTATGAATATTCATTTGATATTAGAGCAAATGTTGCAACATCAGTTCAAGTACAAATTGGTGAATTATTATCAGCTGATCCTTGGTTCAACCAATTACTTTTAAAAACTTATGCAGTATCAACTGAAAAAACTACAATCTCTTATCGTTTCAAAGCAAGTGCTACTGAAGGTTATGATTTAACTAAATTACAATTATTATTTGGTTTTGGTACACATGATGGTTTTGATTCAGTTTGTACAGATGTATTTATGGATAATATCAAAATTGTTGAAGTTGATTCATTAGGTGAAGATACTGAAGCTCCAGAAATCACAGCAAGTGATGTGACTGGTTATATTGGTGATCAAATTAAACTTGGCTATACTGTAAAAGATAATCAAGATGAAAATCCTACAGTTACTACAGATGCAGATACAGTAATTCCACAAGCAGATGGAAAATACACAACTGAAGGTACTTACAAAGTTACTATTACAGCAGTTGACGCTAAAGGAAATATAGCAACAAAAGAAATTAACGTTACTGTTAAAGCTGCAATTACTTCTAATACAAATTTAGTAACAAATGGCGATTTTTCTTCTTCAGAATTCGATAATAATTGGACATTCTATGCAAAAGATTGGTTAACATTAACTAAAAAAGTAGAAGATGGTAAATTAGTTCTTACATTAGCTGGTGAACCAGATGCTGACAACTGGGGACAACAAGTTAAGTTTGAACATTTACCACTTGTTGAAGGCAAAAAATATAGTATTAATGTTGTAATGTCATCAAGTATTGATCGTAAAGTTGAAGTATTAGTTCAAAATGATCAATGGTGGAATTTACATTTTGATAAGATTGTAGATTTAACTGCTGGTACTGATTTTACGCTTAATGAAGAATTTACAGCTGTTGCACCTAGTCCAAATGTATTGTTAGGAATAATGCTTGGTAATATTAGTGGTAATAAATATTCTGCTGAACATACAGTTACAATAAAATCAGTTTCAATTACTTTAGTTGATGACGGAACAAGTGTTGATCCAGTAGA
>CAYVQA010000027.1:0-16465 GCA_964453965.1 uncultured Staphylococcaceae bacterium | reverse complement strand
TAAAATCAGTTTCAATTACTTTAGTTGATGACGGAACAAGTGTTGATCCAGTAGATCCTACTCCAAGTACTCCAACAAAATTACCAGATATGGTTGGATTAGTTGCAAATAAAGTTGAAAGCAGTGTTACAGTTGCATGGGCAGGTAATACATATAATGATTATGAAGTCGCAGGTTATAAATTAACTGTTAAATCATCTGATGGTACAGTTGTTCATACAAATGATAATGCAACAAATGGATATAATTTCTCAATTGCAGATTTAAAAGCAGATACTTATACAGTAGAAATAGTAGTTTTAGGGAATGGAACATCTACAAGTGACTCAAATGTTGCAACTGCAACATTTACAGTTGAAGGAACAACTATTGATCCAGTAGACCCAGTAGACCCAACTCCAAGTACTGAAAATCCATTTACAGTTACAGCAAATACAACAGCTGGTGCTGCAAATAATTTCACTTTCAAATGGAATAGTGCTGAATATAAAGTAACTAAAGAACCTACAAAAGAAGATTGTTCAGTATCAATAGGTATAGTTGCAAATTTTGAATTTTTAGTTTTAAATGATGAATTTGTACAAGTAAATATCATAACTGGCGCTGAAGCAGAAAGAGTAGTATCAATAGTATTACATACTGATAATGGTGATTATAAAGTTACTATGACAATTGCAAACGGAGAATATGCAAGTTCTACAGTTGAAAAAGTTGATTGTACACATGCTGAATAAATTATTTTGTTAGGAAAACAATATGAAAAGTAAATTATTAAAAACTTTGTCTTTTGCTCTTGTATGCCTTATGGCAGTAGTATTAGTTGGATGTGGTGATGATAGTAATAGCGGACTATCAGGTACAATTACGCTAACTTATGCTTCATGGGGCGATGATAATTTAGATCAAAAATTAATTGAAGAGTTTGAAAAAACACATGAAAATGTTAAAGTAATGAAAGATACATCTATTGGTGGTACTGGTAATGTCTTTACTAAGAATTTAGTTACCGCAGCACAATCAAATATGTTACCAGATGTATTTATTACTGATAGTGTTCCAAGTATGATTGAAAATGGTTTAGTTTTAGACGTTGCAAAATACTGGGATGCTGATGAAGATGCTAAAAAAGTTTATCCAAATATTGCAAGTACTGCTGTATATAATGGTAAACGTTTAGCTATTCCTTCTTTCCAATATATTAAAGGAATGCTTGTAAATAAAACATTATTAGAAAACGTTGGTGCTAACATACCTGATTATTCATGGAAATTTACAGAATTTAAAGAAATGTGCGAAACATATAAAGGAACAACACTTGAAAATGGTCACATTGTTCAAGGCGTAAATGGATTTGCTCCGAATGGAACCGCAACACTTGGTTTTGAACAAATTATGCCATGTCAAGATTCTGATACATTATTATATGATGCATATGATGGCGAAAAATTTAACTATGAAGATGAATTATGGATTAAATATCGTGCTGAAACAGATTATTTCTTTGCTGAAGGATTAGTTGACCAATTATCTGCTGAAGATAAAGCTGAAATTTATGGTAATGAATCAGCTTATCCATTTGGTGAAGGAGATGTTTTATTTGGAATTGAAGGTTCATGGAATATTCAAAGTGTTACTAATGATTTGTTAAATAAAGGCTGTATAGTTGATTTTTATCCATTCCCAGCTGGTAAAGAACAAAAAATTCCAGTAATTCTTGATTACATCTGTGTATCTAGTCAAACAAAAGCACCAGATTTAGCATATGAATTTGCAAAATTTATGTCATATGGTTATGATGGATGGACAGCAAGAATTAAAGCATCAAATGAATTAAAACTATTAATAACTGGTTACCCAACAGCTGATTATCCAGAGATTTGGACTGATATTAAAGCTAGTATTGATAGTGCTAAATATCCAGGATTACTTAAAAATATCGATTTATTAGGTACTGGTGTTCCAGACTGTGATAAATGGATGCCTGGATATGGATCATTCTGGACTTGGGTTGATGAAAACAAAGATGAACAAGGATTCTATGAAATGCCTGTTGATCAATTAGCAAGCACTTGGGGAACAGAATTAAATAAACAAGTTAAAAAAGCTTATGAAGATTTAGGCTTAAATTAATAATATAAGGGGTGGGTAAAACCCACCTCTTATCTATAAATAAGAGGTGAAAAATATGAACAAATTAATAAAAAAATATACAATGATTTTAATTATCAGTTCATTTCTATTTTTAAGTTTTACCACACTTTCTAAATATATTAAGTTTCCTTCATTTAATGTATCCGCAAGCGAAGAAGAAAATGAGGAAATAATTACTTATCAAGGTAATGATACAGAATTATTAAGCTATACTGATTATTTAGCTAAGTATAGCACAAAAGAAAGTACGGCTAATCAAGAATTTCTTGTCAAAGATTCTATTTTAAATTTAGATATTATAAGTAAAGAAAATAGTTTTGGCTATGACAATGAAATCATTAAACTAGAAAATAAACAAACAGCTTCATTTAAATTAAATATAAGTGATGCAGGTTTGTATAATATATACATTGATTATTATTTCGCAGACGCAAGTATTAACGACGCTGAAGCGACAATGAAAATAAATGGCGAAACACCATATTATGAAGCAAATCAAATTCTATTTAAGGCTGACTGGACACCAACAACTAATGATTTTTCATTAGATCGTTATGGTAATGAAATTGTTCCAAGTTCCAATAAAGTTCTTAAATGGTATAAATATTCTGATGGCAAAGGAATTTTATCTGATGGTAGTAGATTATATTCAACTACATTAAAAGGATATTTTGAAAAAGGTGAAAACACTTTCGAATTAAACATGTTAAGTGGTAATCTTTATATTGGTAAAATTACTTTAGCAACAGATGTAAATTTAAAAACGTATAGTGAATATATTAGTAACTATCAAAATGAAAAAAAGATAAAAACATTAAAAATTGTTGAACCAGAAAAAATCACATACAAATCAGACGCCTCAATTAGAGTTGCGGCTGACAATAGTCCAAGTTCAACACCATATAACACAAAATATAAAAAATTAAATAGTGTTTCAATTACTTCATGGAATAAAGGAAATCAAAGTATTACTTGGGAATTTGAAGTAAAAGAAGCTGGCCTTTATAATTTAGCTTTTAAATATATTCAATCAGATTTAGTCAATTTACCAGTTTCAAGAACAATCATGATAGATGGAAATGTTCCTTATGAAGAATTAAATAATTATCATTTTAATTATGCAAAAAAATGGACAAACCATAAATTAAAAGCAAATGGAAAATTATTATATGTTTATTTAGAACCAGGTGTTCATACATTAACAATGACATCAAATCTAATTGATTATCGTTATATGATTGAAGAAATAAGCAGAATAATGGATGAAATGAGTGATATCTCTTTACAAATAAAAGCTTTAACAAATGGACAAACTGATGAATATCGTGATTGGGAAATATCAAAATATATTCCAACATTAAAAGATGATTTACTTAGATGGTGTGACGAAATAGAAGAAATTATCAATTATGGTAATTCTTTAGCAACTAAAAACAACTCAAGTGAATTTTCAAATTTAGAACTTGCAATTAAAAAACTTAAAAAACTTGCTAAAAATGTTGACCAAATTCCAAATAAAATGACCCAATTTACTGATGGTGATAGTTCAGTTTCACAATATTTAGGAAATGTAATGTTAAAAATGTATACATCACCACTTGGACTTGAAAAAATCTATCTTGGAGGAAGTGGAAAATCATTACCTAAAGCTAATGCAAACATTTTCCAAAAAGCCTGGGAAACAATTAAAAAATTCTTTATTTCTTTCTTTAGCGATGGATATAATTCATCAAAAGCTGATGATGATGAATTAGAAGTCTGGGTTAGAAGAAGTAGACAATATATTGAAGTAATGCAAAA
This sequence comes from uncultured Staphylococcaceae bacterium, assembly GCA_964453965.1. GTDB lineage: Bacteria > Bacillota_I > Bacilli_A > ML615J-28 > CAG-313 > CAYVQA01. The sequence continues at coordinate 12,514 of CAYVQA010000027.1, read as the reverse complement.
AATGGCTGATGAAGAAGGTATCAAAGTTAAATTCTCAATAATGCCAGATCAAAACAAATTAGTTCTTGCGAATGCATCAGGTGATTTACCAGATGTCGCAATGGGAATTGATAACTGGATTCCATATGATTTAGCTTTAAGAGGAATTACAGTTGATTTAAGAGGATATGATGGATATGAAGAAATCGTTTCTAAAATGACAGAAGGTGCAATTATTCCTTATGTTTTTGAAGAAGGCGTTTATGGACTTCCTGAAAGTCAAGACTTCTGGGTACTATTTTACCGAAATGATATTTTAGAAGAACTTAATATTGATGTTCCATCAACTTGGGATGATGTTTTAGGAATTTTACCTAAACTTCAAAGATATGGTTTAAATTTCTATGAACCAATTTCATTATATACAGGTCTTAGACCATTTGTCGCAACACTTCCGTTCTTTTATCAATGGGGTGGAAGCTTATATAGTGAAGATGGAATGAGTACAACATTATCAACTGAACAAAATATTAAAGCTTTAAAATTTATGACAGACTTATTTACTATTTATAATCTTGATAAAGAAGTAACAAACTTTTATAATTATTTTAGGTATGGAACTTTACCAATTGGAATTGCCAATACCGGAACATATTTACAACTATTAGTAGCGGCACCAGAAATCAAAGGAAACTGGAACATTGCCCTTCATCCAGGCTATGAAAACGAAGATGGAACAGTTAGCCATTATGCTTGTACAGGTAGCCAAGGTATTACAATGTTTAAATCAAGCGATAAAAAAGATGAAGCATGGGACTTCATCAAATGGTGGATGTCAACAGAAACACAAGAAAAATACATTTCAACATTATATAGTATGTATGGTGAAGAATATCTTTGGTTTAGCGCTAATAACGAAGCATTTATGAGTTTACCAATTTCAACTGAACATAAAGAATTAATTTTAGAACAATGGGAATATGCAATTGAAGTATCAAGAATCCCTGCCGCATACGTTATTGAACAATCAATAAGCGATGCCTTTAGCCAAGTTGTATTTAATGGTGAAAATGTTCGTGTCGCATTAGATAAAGCAGTAATTACTTCAAACAGAGAAATTGAAAGAAAAATGGAAGAATTTGGCTATATGAAAGATGGCGAAAAAGTAAAAGATTATCTTGTTCCAACAATATACAATATTAAAGAATGGTTGAAAGGAAGTAAATAAGATGGAAGAAACCTTAAAGAAACCAAGAAAAAAACTTACTAACAAACAAAGAGAAACAAGAAATGCTTATTTATTTTTAAGTCCTTATATTCTCTTATTTACCGTGTTTATTATAATTCCCATTATTATTGCTGTAGGACTTTCCTTTACAATATTTGATAGTGTTAATACACCAAGATTTAACTTTTTAGATAACTATTTGTATTTATTTACAAGAGATTCTGTCTTTATGCAATATGTTCTTCCTAACACAATTAAATTTGCTTTAATTGTTGGTCCAGGAGGATACATTATATCATTCTTCTTAGCTTGGTGTCTTGCACAAATACCACATAAATCAAGAACAATAATGGCAATAATTTTATATACACCATCAATGACAATGGGTGTCGCAATGGCTGTATTATGGCGTGTAATCTTTTCAGGAAACGAAAATGGTTATTTAAATAATGCTTTAATTAGTTTAGGATTAATTACTGAACCAATTCAGTGGCTAACAGATCCAAAATATATTTTACCAATTATGATTATTGTCGCATTATGGGGTAGTTTAGGCGTAGGATTCTTGGGAATGTTATCGGGAGTTTTAAATATTAACCCAGAACTTTATGAAGCCGCATATATCGATGGAATGAAAAACAGATTCCAAGAAATCTTTTATATAACAATCCCAATGATGAAACCGCAAATGTTATTTGGCGCTGTAATGGCAATTGTTAATACATTTAATAGTGGTGCCATCGGTGTTCAATTAACTGGATCAAACCCAACCCCACAATATGCTGGACAATTAATTGTAAATCACATTGACTATTATGGATTTACAAAATATGAAATGGGATATGCGGCGGCAGTATCAGTTGTTCTTTTATTAATTGTAATTTTATTTTCGAAAATAGCTTATAAGCTATTTGGTTCGAATGACTAGGAGGTGTAAAGATGGCTTCATTTAAAGCAACAAAAATCAATCCCGATCGATTTCATCATAGTCAAATAAAATTTTATCTAATCCTAGTTCCAATTACACTTTTAATGTTACTACCAATCTTATTTATTTTCTCACATGCATTAAAACCAATGAACGAATTATTTGAATGGCCACCAAGGTTTATTCCGCGTAATCCAACATTTGATAATTTTACTAACCTTTTTAATCAAGCAGCCGATTCAAATATTCCTTTTTCAAGATATGTTTTTAATAGCATTATCGTAACGACAATTGGCGTAATTTTAACAATTATTATTACAACAATTTCTGCATTTGCGTTATCTAAATTACATTTCAAAGGTAAAGATTTATTATTTAATATCAACCAATATGCTTTAATGTTTGTTGGAACCGCTGTAACAATTCCAAGATATTTAACAATTTCAGTTCTCGGCTTAACTGATACAATGATTGTGCATATTTTACCACTTCTAGCGCTTCCGGTTGGACTTTTCTTAGTAAAACAATTTATTGACCAATTACCAAATGAATTAATCGAAGCAGCAAGACTTGATGGCGCAACAGACTTTCAAATTTATTTAAAAGTAATTTTACCGATCATTAAACCAGCGATTGCGACGGTAGGAATATTAGCTTTCCAAGCATTCTGGAATAATGTTGAAACATCAAATTTATTCGTCAATGATGAATCAAAAAGAACATTAGCATTTTATTTATCAACTCTAACAACAACTGTTGGTAATACAGTAGCCGGACAAGGAATGGCTGCCGCCGCATCACTAATAATGTTTTTACCAAACCTTGTATTCTTTATTATCGTTCAAAGTAAAGTAATGGATACAATGGCACATTCAGGAATTAAATAGGTGATTAAGATGAACAAAAAAAGAATGTATCAATTTATAACCCTATTTATGTTAATAGTAGGAAGTATTCTATTAACAAAAGTACAAACAAACGCATGGGAAATTGGTGATAATGGTGTCGCATATACAACATACACTGTATCATCAAATAAAAATGGCTTAATTTTAACACAAGAAGCATATTTAGTAAATAATGTTATCAGTAAAGTAAGAATTAAAGGTACAAACGAATATCATACATTAACTAATCCTCAAGAATTATATTATGAAGATTTAAGTGGTTATCTATATGTCGTTGAAGCTGGAAAAAATGATGTCAAACCTGCAATTTTAAAAATCAAAGGTGATTTTTCAGAACTTGAATATATTGGCTTTGATTATTTAAATACACCACAAGGTGTTTATGTAACAAACAATAATACAACAGATCCAACAGATGATTTAATTTATGTTGCGGATTATGGACTTCAAAAAGTCGTAATTTATGATGCAAATAATAATATCGTCAATGAATTTGGAAAACCTACTCACCCATTATATGGTGAATCAGTAATTTTTAAACCATCAAAAATCGTCGTAGATCATGTCGGTACAATGTATATCGTCGACGCAAGTAATGGTAATGGTTTAGTTCAACTAACAAGTGATGGCGAATTCTTAGGATACTTTGGCGCAAACTATACTAATCCTTCTCTCTCATACATTATAAGATTTATGTTTTCATCAAAAGAACAAAAACAAAAATTATATCGAAAACCAATTGTTCCAACGAATATGGCAATTGATAATGATGGACTTATCAATACTGTCACAAAAAATGGTGGTGATTATAGCTTAAAGAGATTAAATATTGCCGGCGATAATCTTTTAAATCCACAAAATAATTACGTATCAGAATCATTTGCTGATGTATCTGTTGGACCAATCAACAATATTTACACTGTGTCTAGTGATGGATGGATTTATGAATATGATGTAAATGGTGATTTATTATTTGTTTTTGGTGGAAAAAATAGTTTATCAAGCGAATATATTGGCTTATTTAACAATCCAATTTCAATCGAAGTTGATAATAATTACAATCTTTATATTATCGATAATAACAAAATAACAACTTTTAAACCAACAGAATTCTGTAACTATGTTCATACAGCGATTAATTTATATCAAAATGGTTTATATGCATCATCAAGAGAACCTTGGGAAAAAGTTTTACAACTAAACAATATGTTTGATTTAGCTCATAGGGGAATTGCAAAAGCATATTTAATTGAAGAAGATTATGACAATGCTTTATATCATTTTGAACTTGCAAAAGATGTAAGCGGTTATAGCGAAGCTTATTGGGAATTAAGAAATGCTGTTTTAATGAACTATATGGGGTATGTGGTTGTTGGTATTGTAATCTTAATAATCATTTATTATATTTTAAAATTTTTAGAAAGCAAACATATTTTAATAAGTCTTGGTTATGTTAAAAACTTCTTTAGATTTATAAAAGAAAAATTAATAAAAATTAAATTCTTTAAAGAATTAGGTTACTTATTTAAAATGTTAAAACATCCATTAGATTGTTTCTATGAAATAAAACATCATAAAGCAATTTCTACATTTACAGCAATTATCCTATATCTAATTTTATTTGGCGAATTAATCTTATCAAATATTTTTACTGGTTTTATCTTTAATCAAACAGATGTTGAAGAAATATCATTATTTGGAATATTTGTAAGTAGCATAGCAATAATTTTATTATTTGTAATATGTCACTATTTAATAAGTTCAATTGTTCAAGGTAATGGTAGATTAAAAGATGTATTCATTTCAACAATTGCAAGTTTCGCACCAGTAATTATTTTCTTACCAATTATCATTATTGTTTCAAGATTCTTAACATTAAATGAATCATTTATTTATTCATTTGGTACAATTGCAATCTGGGCATGGTCATTTATCTTATTATTCTTTATGATTAAAGAAATCCAAGAATTAGAATTTGGCGAAACAATCGCAAATATCTTATTAACAGCAGTCACAATGATTTTATTTGTAGCCTTTGGCTTCTTGTTATATGCCCTTGCAAGTCAAATTATCAACTTTATTAAAGAATTCATTATGGAGGTAATTTCAAATGGTTAAAAACAGATTAAAAAAATTAATCATCTCATTTATCTTAATCATTATAATTATACCAATACCATTTGTTGTTGCCAATAGTATTGCGGTTGGTGATGTTGTATTATATACAAATAAAACAATCAATAATCAAAATGATTCTTATAATTCAAATCATTACACTAAAGAAGATGATTTAAGTGAAAATACTTACCTAGGAGTTACAATTAGATCAGAAAATGATGTAACAGATGAAGAAAGAAAAAATCACAATTATGATGTTGAAATAGCTTCAAAAGCAAATAAAACATTATTTTTCAATGAATACTTAAGTATTTTTAAAATAAGAAATAATACAACAGGCTATGTTTGGTCAACTGGAAAAGAATATTATGATTCAGATACGATTAAAACAAAACTAGCTAATCAATTATCAAGTACGATAATTGTCGGTTATTATACTTATATTCAAGATAGTAATTCGTATAGTGAAAATATTACTTATTTATATTTAGTAAGAAATGTTGAAAATAAAGACACAAATACAAGAGAAATGAAACCAGCAACCGGAGTTAATGTTACATCAACAAATATTCAAAACGGAAAGAAATTGACAATTAATTATACATTATATGGCTTTGAAATAAATGTTTACGTTACATTAGATACAAATGGTGACTTAAAAATTAATATTCCTAATGAAGAAATCAAAGAAGGACTTAACAACAATAAAAATCTAATCGCTAGAATTATGGTTGCGCCAGGAATTGGTTCAAATATCGATGGAACTGAACCAGGATATCTTGTAATCCCTGATGGCAGTGGTGCTTTAATTCGCTATGGTGAAAAAACCGGAAGTGAAAAAAGAATTCATTATTATGGACCAGATTATGGAAATCCATCTTCAATGGCAAATTATATGGATACTGAATATTTAACAATGCCAATTTATGGTTTTGTCAATGGAATCAAACAAAATGGTTGCTTAGCTATTATTGAAGAAGGCGCAACCGATTGTGATTTAACGATTGGTATAAATGGTGCTATTAATAGTAATTATAATTATTTATCTAATTCATTCATCTTAAGAACATCATATTTATTATATGGGATAAATTCAGCGATTACAGAAAATAGAACAAAAACCGATTGTGAAGTTCGTTTTAAATTATTAGATGGTGATGACGCAACATATGTTGGAATGGCAAATAGTTATCAAAATTATTTATTAGAAAACAATTATTTAGAAAAAACAACCGATGGGACATTTAGACTCCGTTTAGATGTTTTAATGTCAGAAGCAACAAAAGCTTTAATTGGTTCAACAAATAGTGTAATGACTTCACTAAATGATTTAAAGAAAGTAATCAATAATCTTTCAGAAAACGAAATTAATGATCTATTACTTGTTTTAATGGGCTGGAATAAAGATGGTTTAAGTGGAACAACTCCTCATAAATTAAAATATAATACAAAAGTTGGATCAAAATCATCTTTCAAAAAATTTATCAAAGAACAAGCAAATAATGGTAATCAAGTATATTTTTATAATGATTATGTTGAAGCAGGAGAAATTGGTGATTATTCATCAAGAAATGACATATCTAGAACAATTCAAAGAATTAGAAATACAGGAACTTGGGAAGGATATGTTTATGATGAATATGCATATCTTTATCCAAAAAGCACTTATAAAATTGCTAAAAATAATATCAAAACTTATAAGAAATTAGAAATGAATAATTTGGCGTTAGATACTATCGGTAATGACTTATTTACAACTTATTATAAAGGGGAAATAAGTACAAGAGACATTTCCGCAAGTTATTATGATAAAACTTTAAATACATTTACCGATAATAATTTCAATTTAGCCTTATTTGAACCATTTACCTGTTTTTGGAAATATACTACTGCATATTTAAATACGCCATTTTATACGAACCAATATAATTTCTATACAGATACCATTCCCCTTCTACAATATACTTTAAGAGGCGTTATGGATTATTATGGTTCATATGGAAATTTCTATGCAAATCAACAACAACAATTACTAAGAACACTTGATTATGGTGCATTACCATCATATATTATTACAACTGAAGAATCAAGAAAATTAAAATATACTGATAGTTATGAATTATTTACAACTGTTTATAATGATTGGAATGAAACTATTATCAAAAACTATCAATTATTAAGTGATGGATTTAATGCGATTAAAGACGCAAGAGTAATAAATCGTGAAGTACTTGAAAGCGGAGTAATTAAAAATACATATGATAATAATGTTCAAATTACAATTGATTATCGTAATTTACGATACAAAATAGAAGGAGGTGCAAGTGAATGGAAAACGTTAATGTAAAACCAAAACGACAACTTTCTAATAAACATCGCGAATGGTTAACAGGTTATGCATTTATTGCACTTTGGTTAATTGGACTAATCGCATTTACCCTTTTTCCAATGTTACAAGCCTTCTGGTATTCCCTTAATGAAGCAAAGTTTTACGGAAATGAAATTAAAACAACTTTTCAATGGTTTGAAAATTTCCGTTATGCATTCTTAAGTGATTTAAACTTTCCGAAAATCTTTGCCAATTATGTAATCGAAATTGTTGTTGATGTACCATTTTCCATTGTCGCAAGTTTAATTTTAGCAATGTTACTAAATCAAAATATTAAAGGAAAAAGTATCTTTCGTGTTATTTTCTTTCTTCCGGTAATTATTTCAACCGGACCAGTAATTTCTGAATTAATGGGACAAGGCGCAACAGATATTCCCCTTTTAAGCAGTGAATTTGTCAGTGACATTTTAGAAAACTATTTACCATCATTTTTATCAAAACCAATCAATTTATTATTTGAAAAGTTAGTAATTGTATTATGGCTTTCAGGAATTCAAATCTTAATATTCTTATCAGGACTACAAAGAATCAATAAATCAACTTATGAAGCAGCCGAAATCGATGGCGCAAGTTCTTGGCAAACATTCTGGAAAATTACGCTTCCATCAATGAAACCATTTATTCTATTAAATGTTGTTTATACAATTGTAAACTTGTCATTCTTTGATATGCCAACCGAAACTGGAAATTACACAATTTTAACTTATATTGATCAACAATGTTTCGAAGCAGGTGGCAAAGGTTATGGTTATGCTTGTAGTTTAGGAATCATTTATTTTGTCGTAATTTTACTTCATATTGGAATTTATGCATTATTATTAAAAGAAAAGAAGGTGAAGAAATAATGGAAAATAACCTTCAAAAAAATAAAAAGAATTTATTTCAAAAAATAAAAGATTTCTTCAGTGAGGAAAATAAAATAAACCGTGATAATTTAAAAACTAAAATCAAAAAGAAAATTATTGGCACAAGAGAAAAAAATGGTTTAATCAAAAAAATAATCATCTATTTCCTTTTAATCGTATTTGGTTTTATTTACTTATATCCATTAATTTTTATGGCTATTACAAGCTTAAAACCAGAAGCAGATTTAATGGATACTTCAATTAAATGGTTACCAACTTCATTAGAATTTTCAAATTATAAAGTTGCATTTGAAGAATTAAACTATATACCAACTTTTTTGAAAACTTTAATTGTTGTAATTGTGCCATCAGTTCTTAATACGATAGTCGCTTTACTTACAGCTTATGGATTCTCAAGATTTAAATTTCCAGGGAAAAACATTTTATTTGGCTTAATGCTTGCGACATTCGTTATTCCAAGTGCATTGACGCAAATTCCCCAATTTGTATGGTATAGTAAAATGGGCTTAATTGGTAACATTTTAACTTATCTTTTACCATCAACATTTGGACAAGGATTAAATGAAGCAATCTATATTTTAATTCTTTATAGTATGTTTAATTTAATTCCTAAACAATTAGAAGAAGCAGCAAAAATCGATGGTGCGAGCAGCCTTGAGGTATTCTTCAAAGTCGCAATCCCAATGGTAATACCAGGAATCGTTACTGTATTCTTATTTAGTGTTGTTTGGTATTGGAATGATTCTGCGACCGCATCAATGTATTTAGGAAGAGCAGGACAAGACTTCTGGGCTACAATTCCAGTAATGTTAGATCGTTATCAAACGCAAATCATCGCAAAAACAAATGGTGGTGTTGGAATGAAACTATATCAAGGAAAGAAAATGGCAGGAACGCTTTTATCAATTCTTCCACTGCTTATAATGTATTTCCCACTTCAGAATTTCTTTGTCGAAAGTATTGAAAAAACAGGTATTGCGGGCGAATAAAAATAAAAGATGAAGTAAGAACCAAAAGTAGGTTCAAAACTTCATCTTTTTTTATTATTAAAATAACCATAATAATTGATAAATTGTTAAAAATAGTATATAATAAACATAAGTAGAAGTAATAGGTTAATAAATAAATTACTAAATAAATCTAAATATAATAAAAAAATTAAGGAGGAATTATTATGGCTAGAGAAGTTTATGAGAATGGTGTTTACGAAGGAGAAATTGTATATGGAAAACGCCATGGAAAAGGAACTTATACTTGGAATAGTGGCCAAAAATATACAGGTGATTGGTTAAATGGTGAAAGAACGGGATTCGGCAAGTATACTTGGGCTGATGGTGATGTTTACGAAGGACAATTTGTTTCAAATAAAATGCATGGAAAAGGTAAATACAAATATGCAAATGGAAATGTTTATGATGGATCTTGGGTAGATAATCTAAGACATGGAAAGGGCATATTTATTTGGGCTGATGGCGATCGTTATGAAGGAGATTACAAAAATAACGAAAGAACTGGTAAAGGTGCTTTTATATGGACAAATGGTGATCGATATGATGGTGATTTTGTAAAGGGAGAAATGCATGGAAAAGGCAAATATCAATATGCATCAGGTAGTGTATATGAAGGCCAATGGAAAAATAACTGTCGAAATGGACATGGATGTTACAAATGGGCTGATGGTACTATTTATGAAGGAAATTATGTTAATGATATAAGATCTGGCACTGGTGTAATGACATGGGCTGATGGTGATCATTATGAAGGTAACTGGGAAAATGATTATCGAAATGGCTTAGGACGTTATAAATGGCCAAATGGTAATGTATTTGTAGGCACTTTTAACAATAATCAATTAGCACAAGGGGTGTATACTTATGAATCAGGTGCTTCATTTGATGGTGAGTGGAAAAATGGTCAAAAAGAAGGTAGTGGCAAATTTATTACAATCAATGATATAGTAGTTGAAGGTAAATGGTCAAATGGTGAAATAATAAGTGGTAATATTAGATGCCATGGAAAAACTGAAAAGTTTACAAGTCATTATAAAATCGATTATAAAAAAGGAATTATCTTAAAAAATGGAAAGATTTTTGAAGGAATCGAAAATGATTTTGACGAAACAGAATCTATTATTGGTGAATTATTTACTGAAAATGTAAATAGAGAAGATTCTTTTACAGATGAAGGAAATAACTTTGACAAAAAAATGTTAGATGATTTATCAGAAGTTGAATTAATTGCAAAAACACCTTCTACATCAAAAAAGAAAACATCAACAAAAACTAAAGATAAAATGAATCAAACTGATCAATTAAATAAATTAAATGATTCAGTTTTAGATATAGATAAAAACTCATTCCAAGAATATCATGTAGGCGATCTTTATCAAGGTGATTTAAATAACAAACTTCCAAATGGTGAAGGCAAATGCACTTTTGCAAATGGTGACACTTATGAAGGCTCATGGGCAAAAGGAAAATTTTCTGGTTATGGAACTTATACTTTTAAAAATGGTGAATCATATGTTGGTGAATGGGAAAATAATAGGCAAAACGGAATCGGAACTTATACTTACAAAAATGGTGATAGTTTCTTAGGTGAATGGAAAAATAATCAAAAACATGGAATGGGTCGTTTAATAAAAAGTGATGGTTCAATTTATAAAGGAACATGGGAAAATAATAAAGAAATTTCTGTTGACAAAATAAACTAGGGAGAATTATTTAATGGCGAGAAAAGTTTATGATAATGGTGTATATGAAGGCGAACTATTAAACGGAAAGCGTCATGGCAAGGGTAAAATGACTTGGTCATTTGGTGCATCATATGAAGGCTACTGGGCAAATGATGTTCAAAAAGGTCAGGGCATATTTATTGATGATAGATGCAATGGAACATACGATACTTACGAAGGAAATTGGTTTGGTAATGGTGAACTAGACGCAAAAGTAAATTATGCAAATGGCAATTCTTATGATGGCAGATGTCATTGTACTTATGGTTATGCGATTAGTCGTCATGGCAAAGGAAAATTTACATATAAAAATGGTGCAGTATTTGATGGATCATGGTATATTGATAAAAAAGATGGTTTTGGTAAATATACAGATATCAACGGAATAATTGTCATTGGTAAGTGGAAAAGCGACAAAATAACTTCAGGAGACATTATATATCCGGATGGATTTAAAAGAGAGTTTACAAGCACAGACAAAATAAATTATTCTAAAGGTATAATTGTCCTTGATAAAAATAAAGAAAAAGAAAAATCAAAAGTCAATAATGTTAGTAGTCTTTTTGAAGAAAATCTTTGTGATGATACCGTAATATATAAGTCAATTTGTTATCCTAATGGGGACGTTTATCATGGTAATTTAAAAAATAACAAAAGGCAGGATCTAGGCGAATATAAATATTCTTCAGGCGCCGCATATTATGGCCAATGGAAAAATGATAAAAAAGAAGGTATTGGTACATTTAACACAATTGATGGCATTGTTATCGAAGCCAAATGGAAAAACGATGAAATTATTTTAAACGATGATGAATATGATTGGAGTGAAAAAGAAGGAATAGGGTCTATCGGCTTTGTAAATTACCTAGATGGAAGTAAAAGAAAGTTAAGAAAAACAGATAGAATAGATTATGCAAAAGGAATACTTGTTGAAAATTCAAAAACAGAAAATACTCTCAATAACAAATCTAATTATTCTTATGTAACTACTATAAAAACAGATGAAAATCCATTTCAAGAATATAAGATGGGAGATAATTACAAAGGTGAAGCTAGTAATTTACTTCCAAATGGTGAAGGCAAATGTACTTTTGCAAATGGTGATACTTATGAAGGCTCATGGGTAAAAGGAAAATTTTCTGGTTATGGAACTTACACTTTTAAAAATGGTGAATCATATGTTGGTGAATGGGAAAATAATAGGCAAAATGGAATCGGAACCTATACATACAAAAATGGTGATAGTTTCCTAGGTGAATGGAAAAATAATCAAAAACATGGAATGGGTCGTTTAATTAAAAGTGATGGATCAATTTATAAAGGAACATGGGAAAATAATAAAGAAATATCTATCGATAAGACTA
>CAYVQA010000026.1:0-17280 GCA_964453965.1 uncultured Staphylococcaceae bacterium | reverse complement strand
TTCAATGCGTATTCTTCTTCAATATTAAATATTTATTATAATAATTAAAATCATTCAAATAGAAGTTCTTAATAAAAAAATGCATTAGACTCATTTTTATCTAATACATTTTAATTTTATTATTTATATAAATCTTTAACTGTTGGATATATTTTTTTATAAAAGTTATAATTTTTGTTGTATTTTTCAACTATCATTTCATCAGGGTAAATTGTCTTTTTGACATTAATAATTTTTGAAGCTGCATCGCCAACTGATGAATATTCTCCATTTCCAACCATTGCCATAATTGCAGCTCCTAAGGCAGCTCCATTATTAGTATCTAATATTTCTAATGGTAAATTCAATACGTTCGCATAAATATTTACCCATAATTCTGAATTAGCTCCACCACCACAAATTCTAGAACAAGTAGGTCTAATACCTTCTTTTTTCGCTACTTCGTAGCAATCCCTGATTGCAAACGCAACACCTTCTAAAATTGCTTGAGTCATTTCATTATCTGATGTATTTGGCGTTATACCAATAAATAAGGCTTTTGCAAACGGATCATTGTGAGGACAACGTTCACCAACTAGATAAGGTAGAAAATAAACATTATTATTTCCTAATTCACTAATTTTTAAATCTTTTTGAGATTCATTATTTGTTTTACGAATTACTTTCTTTGTCCACCAATCGATTGCTGAAGCCGCTGAAAGAATACACCCCATTAAATACCATTTTCCATCACCATGACAAAATGCATGTAAATGATTGCCATCATCGTTAACAAAATTTTCACTTGTTAATAAGATTGTACCGCTTGTACCAATTGAAATATTTGCCTGATTTGGACCAACTGTTTTAGTCCCTATCGCAGCTGCAACATTATCAGCAGCGCCAATAATAATTTTTGGTTGATTTTCAAGACCAATCTTTTTTGCAATTTTTTTATTTAATATTCCTACTACTTCAGTACTTTCACATAATTTTGGGAGATTATCTTTTTTTAAATGACAAATTTTTATCATTTCATCACTCCACTTTTTATTTTTAACATCTAATAATAGTGTACCACTAGCATCACTATAATCGGTTACAAAATTATTGGTGAAACAGTAAACTAAATAATCTTTTGGCAACATTATTTTTGCAATTCGATCAAAGTTTTCTTTTTCATTATTATACATCCACAATATTTTTGGAGCAGTAAATCCAGGAAATGCAATATTACCGGTATATAACGCGATTTTTTCTTGTCCAATTGTTTTATTTAAATAATCAGTTTCTTTTTTTGAACGACTATCATTCCATAATATACAAGGTCTTATTATAGAATCATTTTTATCAAGGGTTACTAATCCATGCATTTGGCCAGAGAATGATATTGCTTCGATTATTTTTGTTTTCGTATTTTTAATTATTTCCTTTAATCCCTTAATTGTTTCATTTAGCCAATCACTAGGATTTTGTTCTACCATTCCATTTTGTAGATAATTTACAGGATAATTTTTATTTATTTCACTAATTATTTTTCCTTTGCGATTAGTTAATATTATTTTAACACCACTTGTTCCTAAATCAATTCCAATATACATATTTTCTCCTTATTAAACATCGCAATATGATATTAATTTATTTACTTTTACATTTTGATAAGTTGATGTATTATTTGAATATAAATAGCCATCATAATAATCATTTGTCATTGATGTTATCGCTGTAAGAGTTTTTTCATCATTGACGTAAAATTCAATTTTTCCGTCATCAATTACTATTTTTATATTAAATATAGTGTAATTTGGTATTTCTAAGCGACTATTAATTTTATGTGATTGATCATTTGGTGAACTAACTTCTAAATATGTATGATTGTTTTCTTTTACAATATTACAATAATATTCATTATTATCTTGTTTCATTAAATAACCAGCTTTAGTCGAATCATTTAAATCAACAGTGAATTCTACTAAATTGCGTTTGAATTTTCCAAGTTTAATTTTATTGTTTATCCCTTTTAATGAAAGCATTTTATTGTTATAACTTGCGCTACCTTGCTCGACTTGATAAAAATCTTCTTCTAAGTTAAATATATTACCATAATTTATTTTTTTATATAAACCTTCATCCATTCTCGTACCTAATGTTCCATCATTTAACTGAATTACCTCGCGAGGAAGGTTTAAATATCCTCCCCACGGGCTCCAAGGCATTGTGTTATATGTATAAGGAATCCACCCCCACATATACACCTTATCTTTAATATAAGTAAGTCTTGCAGCGCAAAGATCTTCACCATCTAAATAACTAAATTCTTTTGATTGCCAGTCGACATCTAAACAATCAATATTTTCATCTCCAATCCAATACTGTAGCGGACCAACTTGATGAGCTGTATTGTAAGCTACAGAAACTGTTACATAATATCGATTTCCGATTTTAATTAAAGAAGGACATTCAGGGAGGTTTTTTGAATATGATGCGATAACATTCTCTTTTTTTGTCCATGACAATGCAAATTTATCATCTGAACCATAAATTACTAAATCTGATGTTTGCTTAGTCTCATTAAATTCATAATAACAACCAGCAATTAATAAATAGCGATTATTTTCTTTATAAATCATATTATCTCTAACACCAAAAGTATATTTCACTTTATCAATAAAGTTATTAGGATTAAAAATATTGTCTAATTTATAATTTTGATTATAATTTTGCCAAACATTATAATTGTTTTCTTCTGGAATATTTTTATAAGTTAATAAATTACTTGATTCTTCAATTGCAAAATAATAATTATTATCTATTCTTGCGTCTTCTGACCAAAGAAATCCCATATACAATTTGTTTTGTTCTGAGTCATAATATGGAAAAACATCACCATAACAAGTATCAAAACTAGTTAAATGATATAAGGATTTTTCATAATCTTTTTCATATGTTATAACCGGATCCAAATAAATTTCTGAACTATTCTTATTAACAAAATAAATATTATCATTTTCTAATACATTTAATTCTAGATTAAAATATTTTCCAATCAAATCCTTTTCTTTTAATATTACATTATAGATTAATTTATTATTATGATATATTTCTATAATCGTCGATGCGCTTTTTAAATTTACTTGTTTTGGATTTCCATAAATTGTTACTTTTCCAGATGTTTTTATTTTGTAAGAAACTGCAGTTGATATATTTGTAGTAGATGTAAGTACCCCATTATTAAAATTTGCATTTTGATATTCAAATTGTTTTGTTTTACTATTATATTGCATTTCATAATATAATTCATTTATTTTACCATAGTAAAACCAATTGTTATAACCATTTATTGTATTTTTTACATATCCGTATTCTAATTTAGTAGTTGTTCTATTCAAATCTTCTTCATATTTTTCTTCTTTTGATGAAAAATATAAGGAATCGTAATCGAAAGTTTTATTTATTATATTTGTTTTATTTTTGCAAGACATAAGCGTAATTGGTAAAATAATTAACAATACTAAAATAATAAACAATATTGAGTATTTATTTTTCATTAATGTTTTTTTCTTAAGATAATTGATGAAACTGAAAAAACAATTAATGAAATTGTACTAAATAATAATATTGCTTTATTACAACCGCTTTTTGATGGTTCAGAAGCTGTTACATTTTTAGTAATTATTATTGTTTTGGTTGTACTCCTGATTCCATCAATTTCACAATATATTTCATACGTTCCATCTTTATCTGATTTGAATGTAAAATTTAATCCTGTTGTTGTTTCTTTTTTACCATTTACGTACCAAGAAATATTTTCATATGTAGCGTTAAAAGGATTAATTGTTGCGGCAAAAATAATTTCTTCATTTACTTTTGCTTCAATTTTTGATGCGCTAATTGAAACGCTTTGTAATGCAGGTGCTTCTTCAACAATACCATAAAATTTGTAATCTTTTATGCGTAGAGGAATATTACCAGTACCACCATCTGGATACATATTAAATGCAAATGCATTTGGAAGCGTTGCAGATTTTAAAACATAGAATAATACCAATTCACCATTAATATAGAAACTTAAATTTGAACCATCAGCAACAAATGCAATTGTATTGTAACCACCTTTTATTGTAATGCCAGCGCCATAATTTAAATCTTTATTAAATCCATATTCACTAAGATTATAAGTTTTTCCTGTACTTTGATCTTTAACATATGGTTCAATACCTTTCGCATTAACATTTAATGCGATTTCTATCCATGCCTCAGGCGCTAGGCTATTTAATCCTAATCCACAAGGATATACATAAGCTGTTTGTGAATAGTCAGCAGGAACATATAATTTATATTCCATCATATATTTAACACTTGTTGGCATATTTCCATCAATTGACCAATAGTTTTGACCTTCAGTTACTTCACTATATAAGTAAGCACCTTCTTCGTCACTACCAACTGTTAAGTTACCATATTCTTTGCCTTCTGTAATTTCAATTTCATTAACAACTTTGAAATTTGAATTTTCTTTTAAACTAGCTAATACATCGTATACAAAAGTAATTATTAATTCATTCGAAGTAATATCATCTGATACTGCACTTATAATTACTTGATCGCCGCCTTGATATTTTGATGCATCAATTGTTAATTCAGTTGCTGTTGTTTCTGCTTCTACACCATTTATAAACCATTTGATACTTGATTCTTCAGCAATTCCTAATTTTTCAGCGGTGATTGTCGCAATTTCTGTTACAAAATAACTATTTTTTTCTGTCGCAAGTGTTAATGTTCCATTAATGATAGTTACTGTTACAACGTTTGATGAGCTATTTTCATCAACATATTTAATTTCATAACTACCAACTTCTAAATTTGATAATGTTAATCTTGTTGTTGTTTCATCTTGACAAACTCCATTTACATACCATTTTAAATTTGATTCTGAGAAGTCACCTTCAAGAGATGCGGTAATATTTATTGTGTCCGTCTTATAAGCAGTTTCTTTATCTGCTTCAATGACAATTAAATTTTCAATTACTTCTATTATTAAGGCATTACTTAAAATAGTATCATTTTGATAAGTTAAAGTATGAGTTCCTGCTGTTAAAGAATCTAAACTATAAGTAAGAGCTGTTTCATTTGTCGAAACACCATCAACGTACCATTTAAAGCCTTCTAATTTTTCACCAAACAATTCAGCTTTTAATTTTACTGTATCACCTAATTTAATTCTAGTTTTATCTGTTGTAATAGTTACACCAGTTGTTTTTTCATATCCTTGATATGTAACTTTAGTGTAGCTAGCACCTCCACCACCACTTCTAACTCTTATATACTGAAGATGTCCTTTAGTAATACCAATTTGGGTAAATGAAGTACTAATTGCAAGTTCACCATCTAGATATACGTCTATTTTATCACCATATACTTCTATTATATAAGTGAATTCATCTTTATCTACAAAGTTATAAGTTTGTTCTGCATTTACACAGCTCCACGGATTATCGCCTTCTATTTGAGCATAAACTTGAGGAGTAATGTTTGTTTGAGCAACATAACCTTGAACGTTTACAGAATATTCTCTTTGATTGTTAGTTGTAAGTGAAGCATTTAATCCAAATAACTGAATAGTTGGATAATAGTTTGTAGATGTTTTATCAATTGCTTTAAATGTTGCAGTAACTTTAAAGTTTTCGCTTGCTAAATTTTGGGCTGATAATGGAAGAATAATAGTTGAACCTGAAGATGTTTCTTCATTTGTTGTTTCATAACTTACATCACCAGCTTTTGCTTCTTTAATTGTTAAATTGTCAAGAACAACTGCATCACTTTGTTCTGCATGGAACATAATTGAAGTAATTGTCCCTTCATCAATTGCTGTTCTTGTTGAATAATTGTTATTACCAAAATTTGATAAATGGGTAACCGCTCTTCTTGTACCATTAAGCCATAATTCTAAATATCCTTCATAATGAACAAATTTTACTTTTACAAATTCTTTCAAATCAACTGCACGATAATCTAATCCGCCATGATTGTCTCCAGAATTGTTATAAACGCTATGTCCAGTGTAATCATTAATACTCCAATATGTACCAAATGCTTCTTCTTTTAAATAAATGTTTTCTCCTGTTGTGCCATTTAAACCAACAAAATGGATATATAATGTTGAAGTAAAGTTTAGTTTCATATCAAATTCTAATATGTAATTATTTGATTGAACAGTTGGAAATGTAAAAGTATGCATATCACCTTTTATTGTCCCAACACCATTTTCAACTGTGAAATAATCATTATAATCATCAGGTAATTGACCTTCAAAATTTTCTAAAAATAATACATTTTCATCTGCATTTGTTTTAGTTATTTGATTGTTACTAAGAAAAACAATTGTTAATAATAAAACTAAAACAAACGATATTTTTTTTAATAATTGTTTTTTCATTTTGTTCTCCATTCTTATTTCTTTAATTTTGATAGATTTGTTCTTTTGGAACTGCTTCTAAATTGTTACATAAAACAATTGATGTATTTGTTTGTTGATAATTCACTTGTTTTAAACATTTGTCACAAGAATATAGACAACGCTCAAAAAATGAACATCCATCTACTCGGTTTTCAATTTTACCAAGTTGCATTGATTTAAGAGGTAATACATCATTATCTCTAAATGTTGGATCAGGTATAGGTACCGCTTTAATTAAAGCTCTAGTATAAGGATGCTTAGGGCAATTAATTACTGAACCTATCTGTCCTAGTTCAACTATTTCTCCTAGATACATAACACAAACCCTACCATTTCTCGCGATGTATCTAGTTGTTGACAAATCATGTGAAATATATACAAATGACATTTTATATTTTTCATTTAATTCTTTCATTAAATTCAACATTGAAAGTCTTAATGAAACATCAATCATGCTAACTGGTTCATCCGCAACAATTAGTTTTGGATTAAGTGAAACAGCTCTAGCCATTAAAATTCTTTGGCGTTGTCCTCCTGATAATTGATGTGGATATTTTGTTAAAAATTGTTCTTTAGGAACAAGTCCCATAACTTCCATTAACTCGGTTATTTTGTCATCGATTTGTTCTTTTGTCCATTTTCGATGTCTTGTTTTGATTGGCGCATATAAACTTTGATAAATTGTTCTTACAGGATTAAGAGCCGCATAAGAATCTTGTTGAATAAATTGAACTTCATTATAAGACGATATTTTTTTACTAAATGTTCCACTTACTTTTTTACCCTCAAAGTAAATATCTCCGCTTGTTGGTTGATAAAGACCAGTAATTATTTTCCCTAGAGTTGTTTTCCCACAGCCAGACTCACCAACTAAGGCAATAATTTCTCCTGGTTTTATTTCAAGATTAATATTTTTTAAAACATGAATATTTACATCATTTAATAATGAACCTGGTTTTTTAAATATCATATTAATATTTTCTAATTTTAATAAATAATCACTCATTAATATCACCTTCTTTGTAAAAATAGCATTTTCCATACTCATAGCTACTTATAAAGATTGTTTCAGGTTCTTTTTCTGTACATAACTTTTGACATTTAGGACATCTTGGATTAAATATACAACCAGTAGGCAAATTTAACAAGTTAGGAGGAGTCCCTTCAATTGGTTTCATTTCGTCAATATCGCCGATAATTGAAGGGGTTGCTTTGATTAAACCTTCTGTGTAAGGATGTTTTTTGTTTTTAAATACTTCTAGTACGGTTCCATATTCCATCAATCTACCCCCGTACATCACACCAATGTAATCTGCAAATTTTGCGACTACACTGATGTCATGAGTCATAAGCAACATTGAAATTCCAAATTTACGATTAATATCTTTTAATAAATTAAAAATATAACTTTGTGTTATTACATCTAGTGCAGTGGTTGGTTCATCAAGTATAATTAGTTCTGGGTCTAGTAGGAGCGAAAAAGCAATCATTACTCTTTGTTTCATTCCACCCGATAATTCATGTGGATAACTATTCAATACTCTTTGAGCATCTAGTTTAACAAAATCTAAAAGTTTACAACATTTTTCTTCTTTTTCTTCCTTTGTAATCTTAACATTATGTTCATCTAATGTTTCATAAAACTGTTCTCTTACTGTCATCACTGGATTTAAAGCACTTTGAGCTGCTTGAAAAACCATCGACACTTTTTCCCATCTAAAACTTTGTAATTCTTTTTCAGTCATTTTTTCAATGTGCAAATCTTTATCTTTGTCTTTAAAAATTACTTCTCCAGCAGCAATAACTCCTGGTTTAGATATACAATTAATAATTGAAGATGATAAGGTTGTTTTTCCACTTCCTGATTCACCAACTAAAGCAGTGATTGCACCTTTTTTGATATTTAAAGATACATTAGTAACTGCTCTTATTGTATATTTTTTTAAAGGATAATCAATGGAAACATTTTTAAATTCAACAATATTTTCTGTCATTACATCACCTTCAATCTTGGATTTAATGTTTCATCTAATCCATTAGCCAAAAGCAAAGCTGAAATTTGGAATACAATAATTGCAATAAGTGGATACATAAGAATTTTAACATTAAGTGGATTAATTAAACCTTTTGTTCTTGCCGCATCAATAATTGCTCCCCAGTTTGTTGGATCATATGCAGCTAAGCCTACAAGCATAATTCCAACACTAGCTGTTATAGCATTTCGCATAGCCATAACGAAATTAATTGCGATATACGAAAATACATTTGGGAACAATTCTTTAAAAATAATATGCAATTTACTCATATGCATTACTGTACATATTTGAATAAAATCTCGTTCTTTTAGACTCATTATTTGTACTCTAATAGCTCTGCACAATCCTGCCCAACTAAAAATAGAAATTACAATTGCAAATGATAAAGAAGTATCAATAACAATTATCGCTGCTAATAATAAATAAATTGGAAAGGAAGGAATCGATAAAAACAAATTTGTAATTGACATTATTACTTTATCTACCCACCCGCCAAGATATCCACTAATAATTCCTAATATTGTTCCAAATAAAACAGAAATTAATGCCGAATAAAAAGCAATTTCTAAAACCGATTTTGTTCCTGCAATTACTTGTCTGAATACATCTCTTCCTAGCCAATCGGTTCCAAATGGATGGATTGCAGATGATGGTAAATATTTATTAAGAATATCAACATTAGGGTCATATGGAAATAACATTGGGCCAAAAATAGCAATTAAAATATAGATTAAGATAATAATTGAGCCAAAAATTGTTTTTTTGTTAGAAAATATTTTAGCAAAAATTTCCTTCATTTTTCTTCCTATTTGATATAAATTATATAATATTTTATTTTTCACCATAGTTTAACCTCTTCTTACTCTTGGATCAATTAACGGGTAAATTAAATCCACAATTAAGTTTACAACTATTACCATTAATGCAGAAAAGAAAATTAATCCTTGAACTACCATGTAATCCTTTGATATAATTCTTGAAGAAATTTCTAATCCAATTCCCGGATAATTAAAAATGCTTTCCATTAGAGTTGCACCACCAAATAACGAACCAAATGAAAGTCCTAACATTGTGACAAGTGGTAATAACGCATTTTTACGCATATACTTTTTTCTAATTGCTTTAGGTTTTATTCCTCTGGCTTGAGCTGCCATAATATAATCTTCACCTAAAACACCAATTGCACTACCACGCATATGTAAAATCCAATTTCCTGTTTGAACTAAAGTATATGATAAAATCGGTAAGAATGCATAATATAACACATTAATAATAAAAGGAAAATTAAATCCTGGTGTGACACTAAACGCATCGTAATTATTTTGGGAAGGAAACCATTCTAAATTATAAGCAAAAACAATTACTAATAATAAAGCCATTAGATAATCAGGAATCGAACCAGAAATTGCGATATAAACACTTGCAATTTTATTTGAAAAGCCTTTATTTTTTTGTGCAATATAACCACCAATTTTAGTTCCAATAAAAAAACTAATAAATAAGGCAACTGAAGATATGAACAAAGTCCATGGCAACCTTGTTTTTATCAATGAATTCGCGGAAACGCCTGTCTCTAAATATGATTCGCCTAAATTTCCTTTAAACAAACCACCAACATATCGAATAAATGCATGAAATAAATCTTCATTTGGGTCATAATTTAATAATTCTTTTGCTAATTCATAAGCTCTATCAAATGTTATACCTTGTTGATTTTGTAATTTTAAGGCGTATAATTCTATTATATCACCAGGTATTTTTCTAAGTAAAAAGAAAAGTAGAATAACTGATAACATTAAAGTAACTAAAGATATGGCAATTTTTGAAATAAAATATTTATGTTTATTGATGAATAAACCGATTTTGGTAAAAACTTTTTTCATAAAAGTTACCTTTATTTTTTAGTTTTATTAGGCTTGTAAATTCCGTATGCAAACAAATAATTATTAGCATAAACTAAATTTGTTCTTGCAACAGCAAAAAAGTCATCAGTTCCAGCAAATGGAACATAAGTTACATTACGATTTTGTTTCCAGTAGTTTTCAAGTGGAACTCCACTAATTCTTCCAACATTTATTGTTGATGCTGTAACATTTTGGAAAAATTGAATTCCTAAACATAAATCTGCTAAACCAGTGTTAAACACATCAACCAAATAAGTAAGTTCTTCTTCTGAAACTGAATAAAATGAATTAATATAATCTGCAAAAGCATATTTTTTTGTATCGCCATTTAGCCCATCAAATTCTAATTTTATACTTCCTGCTTTTTGACTATCAGGATAATCGACAGCATAACGTGGAACATGAACCCATCTTGAATAAACACTTTCAAATTGATTATATGAACCAGTTGGATATGAGAATGACATATTAAGGTCTGTCCATTCTAATGTTAAATCGTATGGTGAATTTTCTTGTGTTGCATTTGAATAAAAATTACTTGATTTAAGTAAATTTGTTTTAATTCCAAAATTATTTAATTGTGCTGCAGCAGCTTCAGCGGCTGTTGATGAAATATCATGAGTACTTGGGGCTCCTAAAGTTAATTCGATTTTTTTACCATTTTTAGTCCATGAACCATTTTCTTTTACCCATCCTTCTGCTTCAAGTAATTCTTTTGCCTTTTGTTCATTATGCTCATATTTCGGAAGAGCATTAAAATTTTTTTCACTCATATAAGTTTTTGCTTCAGATTCTGCCATTCCAAGAAGTGGATAATAAGATGTTGTCGCATATGGATTTGCAGATAATCTAATTACATCCCGATTAAAAATATATTGAAATGCTTTTCTTACATTTAGAGTAAACAAACTATTTTCTAAATTAAATGTTATACCAATTGAACCTGGATCATACATTTTTAAATTAATCAAATCAGAATTAGCCCCTAGCATTGATTCTAATGTATCTTGTTGAATAAATCCATCATAATAATCTACATATCCATTAGTAATTAATTGATAAGTTTGATTTAAATCATTCGATGAATAAAGTTTTACCTTTTCAAATTCTATATTACTTGCATTCCAGTAATATTCATTTTTTGTAAGTAATATCTGAGTTGCTGAGAAGGTTTCCAATTTAAATGGACCAGTCGCAATATACCATGAAGGATTATAATTGTAAAAAGCATTTCTAGTAACATTTAATTTTATAATTTGCTCACTTGTTGAAAAGCGATTAAATGCTCCCCATAAATTTGGATTTTGATTTACTGGACTTTCCATTACAATTTCGTAAACTGGATCAACAAATGCTTGAAAAACATCATATTTAACCGTTCCTGATTTATCTTGAGCGATTAATAATTCTTTTACTTTGTCAGCAGGTTCTTTTAAAGGATTCCATATAAATTCAATTGTTTTATCATCAACAACTTTTACTGCAGCCATATAATTACTTGAGGTTGGATGCATTATATAATAATATGCCCATACATCTTTTGCAGTAAACATTTCTCCATTTTGCCATTTTGCATCATTTCGTATTTTACTTGTTGTAATTGATACTTCCGTACAATTTTGACTTTTATAATATTCGTATGCATCTTCGCCAATTACATCTTTGTAAGTGTCAATTGATGCTTTTTTGTGGGTTGGCAAACTAGCAGCAAGTTGTGGAAATATTTCATCAGTTGAACGAACATAACGATATAGTCCTTCAACAACGAAATAATCAAAAGCATTACAACTTGTGTTGCTATCATAATGATTAATTAATCCACTTGAAGTCCAAGATGCAACCATCGCAAAGGAATTATCTGTATTTTTACCTTTACCAGTTTCATCTTTTTTCTTACAACTTACAAGGCTAAATACTATAAGAAAAATTATTAAGATTAAAAATTTTTTTTGATTTGCTTTCATTACTTACCTCCTAATCAAAGATATTATTATAATCTGCTAATTTACATATTTTTTGTTTTGCAATATTAATTAAATTACCATTACCAATTAAACTAATTTTATAATTTTTATTTAATAAGGTAGTATTTGCTACCACGCCATATTCATCATTAACAAATGCTTCAATAAAATTATTGTCAATTACAATTTTTAAATTAAATTCATTTTGGTCATTAATTTTTATTGAAGTTGAAGGATTTAAATTATTTAAATCACTTGTAATAGCTAAATATTTTTCATCATTAACATTACTAATAACTATATACCAATTATTTTTTCCATCTGATACTTTATAACCTGCATAATTTAAAGTTTTATTAATTTTGATATTACTAAATATTAAACATCTATAATAATTGCCTAAATCTTTTTCTATTTTTTCATTTATTGATATATTGTTATCATCTTTATAAATAATTCCTCTATTTAATAAACTTGTTATTTTTTCATCAAGTCTAGTTCTTAATGTTCCATCTTCACTTTGATAAACTTCTCTTGCAAGATTTAGATAGCCACCCCAAACATTTTGTAATGGTTCATAATTAATCCACCCATACATATAAAATTTATCTCTAACTTTTACAATTTGAGCCGCATGTAAATCACCACCATCTAGATAGTATTCAGGCAAATTATTCCAATTAATGAGTTCAGGACTTGTATTTTCATCTCCAACTCGATAAGCAAATTTACCAACATTTTCTGATGTTCCTGTACCATAAATTGAATAAAATAAATACCATCGTGTGCCAATTTTTTTAAGTTGTGGACATTCAGGATCACCTCTTCCAGTACAATTTAATAATTTATATGCTTTTGTTGAATATTTGCCATCTTGATTTGCAATATATAAAGCTAATCCTTTTTCACCTTTATCTGTTTGATTTGTATAATAATTCATAACAACACAATAATATTTTTTTGTATCTTTATCATAATAAATATCTGGGTCTCTACCTGATGTAACATCACTATCAAAATAAGCTCTAAATGTATATTTAAATAATCCATCATTATCGTCTATGTAAGGTGTTGCGCCTTGACTCCATGTAATTAAATCATTACTTAAGGTTGCGCCAGCATAATTACCATATCCAAATGATGAACGATAATTTCCTTTGGCATCTTCATATACACCAAGTGCATAATAAAGATTTTGTTCTGGCGGATTGGTTGTTGATACTTTTATAGTGGTATCGTTATATTGAATCATATTTTTGCTTGTTGTTAACAACGAAGAGTATATTTCTATAGGTTTTTCCTGTTTTCCAGTTGATAAATAATACATATACATTTTATTATTCTTTTCATCATAAAAAGGATGAACATCACCATAATATCCTTCTGGAGAATGATGTAAGCTTTTTTCAAAACTATCTAAATAATCAATTGTCGGATTATAATATAATGTTACATCGCCAATTAATTTAAAATGAATTTGATCATTCTTAGCAATTGTTACCTTATCATTATGATAAATTCCCATTTCATCGGATATTTCATATTTTTTTAACAGTGTATCATTGATATAAATTTCTAGAATTCCATTTGTTCCATTAACTATTTTCGGATTACCTGAAATTGTTACTTCACCATTTTCAGGTGATATAAAAGTAATAGTTATATTATTATTAATTGCTGTTTTTGCAAGGCCATCTTGAAAAAATGTTTCTTTAGAAATCCATTTTCCATCATTATAAGCAAGATTTGCATAACTATCATTTTTCCATATTTGGTAATAAAAATTATTATATCCTTGAATATTATTATCAACATATCCATACTCTGCTTTATAAATTGTTTTTCCGACTAGTAATTCTTTTTTTGTTTTAGTATTTTGATAAATTATATCGTAAGTATTCATAACATTTTCTCCTTTATTATGAGAATTTTTATTTCTATTGCAACCTGGAATTAATAATAATAAGCAAATATAACTAAAAATTATAAAGATTGTCCTTTTAGTTTTCATTCATTGTCACCTGCTTTAGTAATTCTGATTCTCATTATAATTATTAAAATTAACATTAGAATCATACTAAATATCGTAATATAAAATTCTGCTGATTTAAAATCGACAATAAATAACATAATTAAATTAGTAATAAAGAAAAACATTGCCATTTTTAAAGTTATTGATGTCATTTAATCACCTACTTATATGCTTTTATATTCATAAATTTAACATTAATATTTTGAGCATATACACCAAAATCACCTGACTGAAAATTAAACATTCTCGTACTCATTGCAACTAAATCATCTACATACACTTCAAGGATTGATTCTTGAACAATAATCATTAAATGATGTTTTTTTCCAAATTCAAGCGGTAAATATCTTTCAGTATCGACAAGTGTATGGATTTCATTACATTTACGTGGCATAATATCAAAAGCTAAACGGTTAAATTTTGGTTCAATTTTTACTTTATAGTAATTATCTAAATTGTTATTTGCATTAAGAATTAAGCCAAAATCACCTCTATTATCCTCTAAAATGAAATCTAATTCTAATTTAAATGAAGGTTCTACTTGTTGAAACATTTTTATATTCATTCCTTCATTTCCTAAAATAAGCTGATTATTTTCAATCTTTGCTTTACCAATCGAATTTTTTTCTATTAATACTTGTTCATCATTGAAGTAAGACTTTATTTCATCAGGACATTTTACATATAATGTTCCATCGTTAGCTTGAACAATTTCATGCGGTATAATATTACCACCCCATTGCCACTTGTTATAATCATTTTCATTATCTTTTATACAATTCCATCCAAATAAAATTCTTCGCTTTCCATCACTTATTGACTTTGCTGCATAAAATGCATGTCCATCAAAATTATTTATTTTTGGTGTTATCCAAGGACCATTAGGTGATTTGCTCATTCGATATGTTGTTACTATTTTATCAGTAAATTCACTGAATAATAAGTACCACCAATCACCAATTTTAAATAAGTCTGGACATTCATGTGTAAAATAAGCATTAGGCGCATAAAATGGTTCTTTTTCTAATTCCCATTTTTCTAAATCATTTGAAGTCGCAACTAATGTAATACCTTTTGAAAAAGTTGGATTATCATTTTTAGATCTTCCTGCAATTAACATTTTATATTTATTTTCTGTTTCTGAATAATATACAAATGGATCACGAAAATCATGTGGTTCTAAATAATCAGGAGCTTGGAAAACAAAATTTTTATCTTTTTCCCAATTTATTAAATCTTTACTCTTTGCTCTTAAAATTTTTTGTTCCGGCAATCCTTTTTTTCTTAAATGAGGATTATGTCCTGTATAATAAATGTGATACTCATTACCATATTTGATACAACATCCTGTAAATACGTATAAATCTTGTTCATTTGCTTCACCTCTTAATAATACCGGTCCATGGTTTTCATAATGCACTAAATCTTTAGTTGTTATTAAATACCACGGACAACCTTCACCATGCTTCTTTAAATTTCGATAATCATTTAAATAAAATAATTTAAATTCCCCTTGTTCATAAAACGGAATTACATCTGCACAAACAGATTCATTGTCTAGACGATAAAATACTTTTTTCATTTTTCCTCCTTGATTTTTTTATTGCACTAAAATTGACTTTAAAAATTAATTATAGTATCATTATTTAGGTGATTAATATGGTAACAAGCAAAGATGTTGCGAAAGCCGCAAACGTATCAATATCAACTGTTTCTCGTGTGTTTTCTAATCCTAGTTTAGTTAACGAAGAAACAATTGAAAAAATTAAAAGAATTGCTGAAGAATTAAATTATTTCCCAAATACGGCAGCGAAATCATTAAAATTAAATATAACAAATAATATTGGAGTAGTAATTAGTGATATTAACAACCCCTTCTATATTCATATTTTAAAAGAAATGTCAAATAATAGTTTACTAAATAACTATCGTTTTTTAATTGCTTTTTCTGAAGAAACAGAATATATTGAATATGATCGTTTATCATCTCTAATCGCATCAAAAGTAGATGCATTAGTTTTTACACCAATTGGTATTGATAATAATAAAATTCAAAAAATGATTACTGATAATGATGTCGTTTCACTTCAATTATATCGTAATGTTTATAAAAACATTGATTCACTTACAATTGATGATGAATATGGTACATATCTTGCAACCAAAGAACTTCTTGACAATGGACATACTAATATTGTTCTAATTGACTACTTATTAGCAATTCCAACTAATCGTAATATTGGTTATATAAGAGCATATAAAGAATATGGTATTGAATATAATCCAAATAATATCATTACATTAGATATTACAGCAGATTATGAAAACGAATTATTTAAAAAATTAGATACTATCAATCCCACTGCTATCATTCCTTCATCATATATTTTTGCAAACTCAACTTTTAGTTATTTACAAAGCAGAAATAAAAAAATTAAAGATGATATTAGTTTATTGATATATGACGATAATGAAATCGCAAAATTTATGAATATATCAGTTATATCGCATCCAATAAAAGAGATAGCGGATAAATCATCAATGATTCTTGCTAATCGCTTAAAAAATCATAACTTAGATCCACAACATCTAGTTATCAAACCATTTTTGATTAATCGTGATTCAATAAAGAATCTTAAGCACTAGTTTTTTTAACTAGTGTTTATTTAATTTCACTACTGCAATCGATTGCAATATGAAATCAAAATATAATGTATATCTGATTTTTCATTAAAAAATCAACCTATACATCTATTTTTTAAAAAATGATATCGCTTTCACACAAATTGTATCATTAATTTTTACATTTGTCAAGCATATAAATAAATTTCCCAAAATTTTCCAAAACTTTTAAAAAAAGATAAAGCCATTCATAGCTTTACCTTTATGGTTCTTGATAAATTGTTAA
>CAYVQA010000025.1:10998-17283 GCA_964453965.1 uncultured Staphylococcaceae bacterium | reverse complement strand
AAAACGCAATCAATTACAAAGAGTATATGGAACATGTTTCTTAACTGATATTGAATTAAAAGAACATCTTCATAATCTAGAAGAAAGAAAAAAACGTGATCACCGTAAACTTGGACGTGAACTAGAATTATTTATGATATCAGAATATGGTCCAGGGCTTCCTTTCTGGCTACCAAAAGGATACCAATTAAGAAGAACATTAGAAGATTTCTGGTTAGATTTACATAAAAAACGTGGATATTTAACAATAAATACACCAATTATGTTAAACCGCGAATTATGGGAAACATCAGGACACTGGGACCATTACAAAGATGATATGTTTACAATCGAAGTAGAAGATGGGACATATGCAATTAAACCAATGAATTGTCCAGGCGCAATCTTAGTATATAAAAATGATTTACATTCATACAAAGACTTACCACTTCGTTATAGTGAATTAGGAAATGTTCATCGTTATGAAGCAAGTGGTGCTTTAAATGGTTTATTTAGAGTTAGAGGATTTACACAAGATGATGCACATATTTTACTTAAAGAAGATCAAATCGCTAGTGAAGTAGCAAAAATCCTTGATTTATATGATTATGTATATTCAATTTTTGGTTTAGATTATGCAATTGAATTATCAACTAGACCTGAAGAAAACTATATTGGTGATATTGAAGTATGGAATGAAGCTGAAGAACAACTAAAAAAATGTTGTCTTGCAACAGGTCATGCATTTAAAATTAATCCCGGCGATGGCGCATTCTATGGACCAAAACTTGACTTCAAACTTCGTGATTCAATGAATCGTATTTGGCAATGTGGAACAGTTCAATTAGATATGCAATTACCTGGAAGATTTGACTGCACTTACATTGCAGAAGATGGAACAAAGAAAACACCAGTAATGATTCATCGTGCATGTTTTGGCTCGCTAGAAAGATTTATTGGTATTATTACTGAAAACTATGCAGGCTGCTTCCCTTTATGGCTTGCGCCTGAACAAATGGTAATAATTCCAGTAAGCAATGATGCTCATATGGAATATGCAAAAAAAATCGAACAAATACTAATTGAACAAGGTATGCGCGTAAGAGTTGATACTAGAGATGAAAAATTAAACTATAAAATCAGATCAAGTCAAACAAAGAAAATACCTTACACTTTAGTATTAGGAGATAATGAAGCAAATACTAATCAAATAACATATCGTGTTCACGGTCAAAATGCTTCAGTTACAATGCCAATAGATGAGTTTATTGCTAGATGTAAAGAAGAAATTAAAAATTTTGGCAAATAACTTCATAATTTAAAGAGTTTATTCAAAATATGGATAAACTCTTTTTTAAATAATTTTTCTGATTTTAATTCACAATTATAAATAACAATCATAAAATAAACTAGGAAGTGAAGTAAATGGAAGAAATCAAATATATTGTTAAAGAAAATGATACATTATTTGAAATTGCCAAAAATTATAATGTAACTGTAAATGACATAATGAATAATAATAATCTCGTAACACCATTAATTTATCCAAATCAAATTATCTTAATTCCTGTAAAAATTGATGAATTAATTACTTATCAAACAAACAAAAATGACACAATTGAAGAAATCGCTAAAAAATACAATGTTAGTCCTTATGAAATAGGAAAATATAATGATTTTGGAACAATTAAAATCGCAGAAGGAGAGAAAATTATTATTCCTAACAAAACTGGAACATATACTGTAAAAGAAAACGATACAATTGAAACAATTCTAAACAATACAAAAAGAACAACAAGACATTTAATGGTTTTAAATCAAAATGAATGGTTAAAACCAGGAAATACTATAAATATATAATATCAAAAGGTTAAGTTAAATGCTTAATCTTTTTAATATGAAATTTTAGTGATATTTATGATATTAATATGATAATAATTGACAATAATAATAATAAATGGTATAATATCTTTCACTAAAAGATAAATGGAGGTGAATTTATGGAAAAAGATATTCAAACGCAATTAATGGATGTTTTAATGAATCTTAGACAAAGCAACTTCAACAACAAATTTTCAAAATCGATGGTTGGCGAAGGACAAATATTGCTTTATTTATCATTAGAAAATGGCTTAACCCCAGGCCTTTTATCTGAAATAACCGAACTTGGAACAGGAAGAATTGCGAATATCTTGAAAACAATGGAAGAAAAAGGTTATATTATAAGGAAAAAAGATGAAAAAGATAAACGAAAAGTCTATGTATATGTAACTGAAAAAGGAAAAAAATGGCATAATGAAAATAAAACAAAATTAGATGAAGAAATTAATAATGTTTTAAATTACATTGGTCAAAAAGATTCTTTAGAATTGATTAGAATTTTAAACAAAATTGTCAATTATAATAAAAAAATTAATGAGAAAGAAGGAAAAATATGTTAAGATTATACAAAAAATTTAAACCAATCGACTGGCTATTGTTATTAGTATTAATTGGTTTAACAATATTTCAAGTATATTGGACGATGGAATTAGTTGATTATGTTGCGGATGTCATTAAATCAATTATGATGCTTAACTATCATAATAATCCCTTAGAACTAGGTGAAATTGGTCAATTACTAATTAATTTAAAAGAAACAGTTGGGGGTTGGGATAATATAACAAAAGAATTATTAACAGCAAGTGGAATTACTGGAGATTCTGCAACAACAATTTTAAGCATTGCAAGTGCATCAACAAAGGATATATGGCTAAATGGTGGAAAAATGGTAATGGCTGCAACGTTTAATGCTGGATGTCAAATTTTAATAGCCGTAATTGCAGCAAGATTATCGTCATCACTTTCAACTAACATCAGAAGTGATTTATATGCTAAAATCAACAATTTCTCAAATGCTGAAATAAACAAATTTTCAACTGCATCTTTGATAACAAGAACAACAAATGACATTCAACAAGTTCAAGTTGCTAAT
The DNA here is from genome assembly GCA_964453965.1 of uncultured Staphylococcaceae bacterium. Lineage (GTDB taxonomy): Bacteria > Bacillota_I > Bacilli_A > ML615J-28 > CAG-313 > CAYVQA01. The sequence goes on along the minus strand of CAYVQA010000025.1, from coordinate 14,330 downwards.
GTAATGTCATTAAGAATGATTATTGCTGCTCCAGTAACTGCAATATGGGCGATTATAAAAATAAATGCAAGTAGTTTTGAACTCACTACTGCAACAATTATTGCAATTGTTATTTTAGTTACTTTTATTACAACATTGATGTTTGTAACATTGCCAAAATTTAAGAAAATGCAAAAACTAACTGACCGTTTAAATACTGTATCAAGAGAAAATTTAATGGGATTAAGAGTTATTAGAGCATATAACGCAGAAGATTATCAAGAAGAAAAATTTGATAAAGCAAACGTCGATATCACAAATACGCAATTATTTACTGGACGCGTGATGGGATTAATGTCACCAGTAATGTCATTACTAATGAATGGACTTTCTCTTGCTATTTATTGGATTGGAGCAACTTTAATTAATAAAGGAACAATCGATTACGCAACTGTAACATCGTTTATGATGTTAACATCACAAATCATTATGTCATTTATGATGTTAATGATGATGTTTATTTTACTTCCAAGAGCACAAGTATCTGCAAAAAGAATAAATGAAGTATTAGATACAGAACTTTCAATTATTGATCCAGTAGATGAAAAACCTTTAACAGAAAAAGGAACAATTGAATTTAAAAATGTAAGTTTTTGTTATCCTGATTCCGAAGAATATAATTTGAAAAATATTTCTTTTAAAGCTAATAAAGGTGATGTTGTTGCAATAATTGGTGCAACAGGTTCTGGAAAAACAACTTTTGTTAATTTAATTCCAAGATTTTACGATACAACAGAAGGTGAAGTTTTAGTTGACGGTGTTAATGTAAAAGATCTTAAAGAAGAAACTCTTCACAAAATAATCAGTATCGTCCCACAAAAAGGAATTTTATTTTCAGGTACAGTTAAAGATAATATCTGTTTTGGTAATCCAGAATTAGATTTAGAAAGCACAATTAAAGCTGCAAAAATTGCAGAAGCAGATAACTTTATTAATGAAATGCCTGATAAATATAATTCAAAAATATCACAAGGTGGAAAAAATGTCAGTGGAGGACAAAAACAAAGATTATCAATTGCTAGAGCTGTCGCAACATCTCCTGAAATAATTATTTTTGATGATAGTTTTTCTGCTTTAGATTTAAAAACTGACAGACAAGTAAGAAAAAATCTTGCAGAAAATATGCAAGATGTAACAAAAATTATTGTTGCACAGCGAATTGGAACTATTATAGATGCTGACTTAATAATTGTTTTAGAAGATGGTGAAGTAGTTGGTATGGGAAAACATCAAGAATTATTAAAAAATTGTGATATTTATCAAGAAATTGCCTTGTCACAACTATCAAAGGAGGAATTAGGATTATGATGAAAAATCATGCTCTTCCAAAAGAAAAAGGAAATATTAAAGATTTATTTAAAGCAATGCGACCATATTTAAAATGGTTTATTATTACAATGGTATTAGTTACTATTTCAACAATTCTTTCAATTATTTCACCACAATTTTTATCAAAAATTACCGATGAAATGGCAAATGGCGCCGCAACAAAATCAATAAATATAAATTATATCATTAAAATAGGTTCTATTCTTGTTGGCATTTATGTTTTAAGTTGTTTAACTAATTATATTTCAGGATTCATTATGACAACAATAACTCAAAATTATGTCAAAACAATAAGAATGGAAATGATAAAAAAGATCAACAAAATGCCTTTAAAATACTTTGATACACATAAATATGGTGATACATTATCAATTATGACAAATGACGTTGATCAAGTTAGTCAATCATTTCAACAAGCAGCTTCAATGTTACTTTCATCAGTGCTTCTAATTATTGGTTCATTAATTGCAATGTTTGTAACACAACCAATTATGGCGTTAACCGTTCTTGCAACAGTACCATTAATGCTTTTAATGCTTTTATTCATAACTAAAATTGCTTTACCACACTTTAAACGTCGCCAGGAAATAATTGGAGAATTAAATGCAATTGTTGAAGAAAATTTATCGGGACAAAATATCATAAAAGCATTTAATGCAGAAGATAGAAAAAAAGCAGAATTTGAAAAAGCTAACAATAATCTAAAATGGGCAATGATCAAAGCTCAATTAATTGCGGGATTTATGCAACCTGTAACAAATTTAATATCATATATCGCTTATGCTGCAGTATGTGTAGTTGGTGGGTTATTATTAAATGCTAATAAAGGTGTAACATATGGAACTATCACTGCATTTTTAGTTTATGTAAATTTATTCCAAAACCCTATGAGTCAAATAGCACAAGCATTCAATAATTTACAAATGGCTGCAGCTTCTGCATCACGAGTTTATGGATTCTTAGAAGAAGAAGAATTAATTGAAGAAACAGATAAAAATCAAAAATTTGAAATAATAAATAATAAACCAAAAGTAAATGGAAAAGTTGAATTTAAAAATGTAAAATTTGGTTATAATAAAGATAGAACCATTATTAAAAACTTTTCTGCAAAAATTAATCCAGGAATGAAAGTCGCAATCGTTGGTCCAACCGGCGCTGGTAAAACTACAATTGTAAACTTATTAATGCGATTCTATGAAATTGATGAAGGTGATATTTTAATTGATGATATTTCAATTAAAGATATGACACGAGAAGAAGTACATAATATTTTTGGTATGGTTTTACAAGACACTTGGCTTTTTGAAGGAACAATCAGAGAAAATATTGTTTTTTCAAAAGAAAATATTGAAGATGAACAACTAAAAGCAATTTGTAAAGAAGCAGGAATTTGGAACTATGTAAAACATGTGAGCGGAAAATTTGACCACATATTACTTGGTGATGATAGTGTATCAAGTGGACAACGTCAATTACTCACAATTGCTAGAGCAATGGCAAATAATGCACCACTATTAATATTAGATGAAGCAACTTCAAATGTTGATACACGAACAGAAGAAGTAATTCAAGTCGCAATGGATAAATTAATGGAAAATAGAACAAGTTTTATAATTGCCCATCGTTTATCGACAATTAAAAATGCTGACTTAATTTTTGTTATGGATAATGGTAATATTGTTGAACAAGGAACCCATGAAGAATTATTAAATCAAAATGGTTTCTATGCCAACTTATATAATTCACAATTTGCAAATGAATAGGAGGGTTAAAGTGAAAAAAGAAAAAATAATTGAAGGCGAACCAATTGAAGAAAACTATCAAGAAGAAAAAAAGGATAATAGTTTTAAAAAATTTTGGAACAAAACAAAAAAAGGTTTCAATGATTTAATTCAAGATAGTAAAATTGAAAATACTTTTAACAATCAAAATACAGAATATACAATTTATCAAAAAGATGAATT
>CAYVQA010000025.1:0-10898 GCA_964453965.1 uncultured Staphylococcaceae bacterium | reverse complement strand
AGGTAAAAAGTATTACCTATATAAAGAAAATAATGAAAAATAAAATTGTAAAACCTGATTATAAAAAATCAATTATTCAAGTAGTAAATAGTATCGACAATAATTTCAATTATAAACATGATGAAACGTGTCAAGAACTAGACCAAATTTTTAAAAATAAAAATTATAATCATGTAATTTTAATGCTATTAGATGGTTTAGGCTCAAAAATAATTGACAAAACCTTAGATGAAAATTCATTTTTAAAGACGAATAAAATAACTGATTTAATTTCTATTTATCCATCTACCACTGCATGTGCAACTATCTCAACATTATCAGGAAAAGAACCGATTGAAACTGCTTGGATAGGTTGGGAAAATTATTTTCAAGAAATAAATCGAAATGTTGTTTTATTTAAAAATACCGATTATGTAACAAAAGAAAAACTCAATTTTGATTGTTATAAAGCATTACCATATGATAATTTCTTTGATAAATATCCATTTTATCACGATCAAGTTTTTCCAGAGTTTGGACCAAATCCAAGTAAAACTTTTAAAGAATTTTTAAATAATATTAAAATATTAAATCAAAAAGATAATCAGACATTTCTATATGCTTATTGGACTGAACCAGATATGTCGCTTCATGAATATGGAACAAATCATAAAAAAGTTAAAAATCTAATCACAAAAATAGACAAAATGATAAATGAATTTACTAATGATTTATCAAATGATACAATTTTAATTATTGTTGCAGATCATGGCCACATTGATGTTGAACCAATTTATTTAAAAAAAGATAAAATGTTGTTTTCATATCTTGAAAGAATGCCAGCAAATGAAGGAAGATGTTGTGTTTTTAAGGTAAAAGAAAACAAGCAAAAAGAATTTGAAGAATATTTTAACAAATATTATCATGATAACTTTAAATTATATTCAAAAAAAGAATTTATTGATTCAGGTATGCTTGGAACAAATATTGATAAAATTAATTCCCGTCTCAATAGTTTTTTAGGCGATTACATTGCTTGTGCAACAGGAAACTATTATTTTGACTATTTAAATGATAATGAAAAAGAACAAGAATTTGTTATGAAGGCTCATCATGCTGGCTTAACAGTCGATGAAATGTTAATACCTTTAATTGTTTATAAAAAATAAAATATTTAAGCAAAAAATACCTTTTTAAAAAATAAATGAAGTATAATAATAGCAATTCATAGATTTTAATCAATTTAAACTGTTTCTAGAAACAAAAACAATTTAAAAAGGCGAAAATGTATGAATAAAACTGATTGATAAAAGTTATAACTTTGATTAATCGTTTTATGGAAAATCAAAAAAGGTTAATTAAAATAATTTTTATGAGTTAAAACAATTGACTTATGGAAACTCAAAGTTAATGATTAAAAAAATTGCAAAAAGGATTAATGAAAATCGTAATTGCAATCTTAATCAAAAGCGCGCGTTGATTGTATTTAACGATTTGTCATAAATCCTATCAAAACTTATATAATAAAAATAGTATTAATGGGGTAAAAACATATGACAAAAGAAATAAAATCAGTATCAGTAATTGGTGATTCAATTTTTAAAGGTGTTGTTTATGACAAAAATCGTAAAAGATATGTCGTTTCACATGAAAGTTCAGCCTACTTATTAAAAAAAGAAGTTCCTTTTGAAATAAATAATTATTCAAAATTTGGTATTACGATAAAAGATGCATATGAAGTTTTAAAACGCGTTTTAGAAAATTCTAATGATGAAATTATTGTCATTGAAATTGGCGGTAATGATTCTGATTTTGACTGGGACAGCATTGCGGCATATCCAGATTTTGAACACTTACCAAAAGTACCACAAGATGAATATGAAACCTATTTAATTAAAATGGTCAAAATGTGTAAAAAAGCTAAAAGAAATGTAATTTTAACAACTTTACCAAATATATCTTCAGAAAAGTACTTAAATTGGGTTTCAAAAACAGAACAAAATAAAAATTCTATTTTAAAATGGCTTGGAACTGTTGAGCGTATTAATTCATTTCATGATGAATATAATGTGGTGATTAGAAAAATCGCAAAGAACTATCATTTATCATTGATTGAATTAAATAACCATTTTCCATTAGAAAACATCGATGAGTTGACAGATATTGATGGAATTCATCCATCATTAAAAGGGTACAAATTGATTAAAGACATTATTTTAGAAACTTTAAAACAATCACCAAAATATACATTTTAAATATCTGCCTAGGATTTATCCTAGGCGGAACTTAATTAAGGAGGATAAAATGTCAAAACGTTTATTTAATCATAGTGTAAATGTTGTAGCTTATCGCAAAAATAATATGAACTTTGCCGCAACAATTGCATGGGCAATGCAAGTAGATTATGATAAAATTATGTTATTAATGGGATCGCAAAGTGATACTGGAAATAATATTGAAAAAGGACAAATCATAGGTGTAAGTAGTTTAGCTAAAAGCCAAAAAACAATTGCTAATATTCTTGGTGATAATCATAGTAATACAATTGATAAACTAGCAAATATTAATCATAAAATTGAGGGAAACGCAATTACAATTGAAAATGCGGTTAACCAAATGATAGTTGAAGTAATCGATGTAATAAGTTTAAATGGGATAGAAGAAGATAATTTAATTTATGGAAAAGTTATTAAAAATAATTCGACAGACAATGATTTTTTAAATATGAGTGATTTCCAATAAAAGAAAAGCATATGATCATTGTCATCGGTTAAAATATTTTGGGAGGTTTTTTTGAAAATGATAAACCTTAAAAAAATTAAATTAACAAAAAAACAAATTAAAATACTTATTCTATCAGGAATATTTGCCGTAGTATGTCTTATGCTTGTAATAATATTTTGGCCACAAATTAAAACATTAAAAGATCCTAAGACTCAAGAAAATTTTAGTAATTGGGTTGAATCATTCGGCTCTTGGGGAATTTTAATTTTAATTCTTGTTCAAATTCTTCAGGTAATTATTTTTATTATTCCAGGCGAAATAGTCGAAGTTGTTTCGGGAATGCTATATGGTACAATTGGTGGATACTTAATTTGTTCAATCGGAATTATTATTGCGACAATGATTGCATATATTTTATATTATTTCTTAGGGAAAAAATTCTTAAAGAAAGTTGTTGATGATGAAACAATAGAAAAAGTATCAAAAAACAATACAAAAGCAGAAGTTCTAATATTCTTTGCATTACTACTGCCAGGAATTCCTAAAGACGTTTTTATTTATGTTGCGCCACATGCAAAAATACCATTTTTAAAATTTATCATTTTATCGACCATAGCCAGATTTCCTAGTATCATATCATCTAATTTAATGGGAGATTCAATTATCAGTGGTCGTTTTAAACTTTCGATTATTGTAATGATTATAAGTGGAGTAGTTGCGATTATTGGAATTATTTTCAATAAGCAGATAACAGATTTTATTGATTCATGTAGTAAAAACAATGAAAAAGAAAATATAAAAAACAAAATTTAATAATGGAATTTTTCCTGAAAAACGCTTAAAAATTTTTCTTTTAAGCGCTTTTTTGCATAAAGACTAATAACAAAAATATAATTTAACAAGAAGGTAGAAAAAATATGGGGTATTTAATAATATATGGCTATTTGTTTGGTTGCTTTGTTATTCTTTCACTAATTCGCTATTATACTAATCTAAAAATAGAATATACGAGAAAAATAATGCATTTTTTAACTGGTTTAACTTGGTTTATGATCGTAAAATACTATTATCAAAAAATAGATATGATTATTATTCCAATATCATTTGTTTTTATTAATATTTTTTCATATAAATTTAAAATTTTTAAAATTATCGAAAGAAAAGAAAAGAATCATTTTGGGACAATCTATTATGCAATTGGCTTTTTATCACTAGCAATTTTAAACTATTTTAATTGTAATTTTTTAAATGCAAGTAATATTGCAGTCATTATTTTAACATTTGGCGATGGCGCAGCATCTTTTTTTGGTGGTATGTTTAAAAACATAATACTATTTCACGATAAAACTTTAGTAGGTTTTTTATCATTTATTATTTTTTCTTTTTTGGGTTGTTTATTATATTCCATTTTTTTCAAAGTAAACATAAAACTTGAAAAACAAACAATTTTAATTATTACTGCAGCTGTACTTGAATTATTAACAGGCGGGGGATTAGATAATTTAAGTATTTTATTTGGAATAACATCAATCGGCGTATTAATTATTTAAAAAAATTAATACATTATATTTGACTATTTCAAAAAAATATTGTATAATAATACTTGCGTGCAAAGACGTTATATTACTATGAAAATTTTAAAAAATTTTAAAATGAGTATAACTTATCATTTTAAAATGTAAAGTGTGGGAGAGTTTCATAGTGCTCATAAACCACATCACGGACAAATAAAAGGAGGTGTGTCGCGTGGCTCAAGTTAAAAAAGTCAAAAAAGTAGTTAAACTACAAATTCAAGCTGGTAAAGCTAACCCAGCGCCACCTGTTGGACCTGCCCTAGGACAAGCCGGAGTTAATATCCAACAATTTTGTACCCAATTCAATGATAAAACAAAAGATCAAATGGGATTCGTAGTTCCAGTTGAAATTACAGTTTATGAAGACCGTAGTTTTACGTTTATTACGAAAACTCCACCTGCATCTGATTTATTAAAAAAGGTTGCAAATATTAAATCTGGTTCTTCAAATTCTAAGAAGACGAAAGTTGCGAAAATTACTCGTGCACAACTTTTAGAGATCGCAGAAAAGAAAATGCCTGATCTAAATGCTTATGATGTAGAAGCTGCAGCAAGAATCGTTGAAGGCACAGCTCGCAACATGGGTATTGTTGTCGAAGATTAATTTTTAATTACTTCCTAACACTTAGAATAGTGGGAGGATAAAATCTGTTAAACCACAAAGGAGGCAAAAAAATGGCAAAAAGAGGTAAAAAATATCAAGATTCGTTTAAACTTGTTGATCGTCAAAATCGCTATAGCTTAACTGATGCTTTAGATTTAGTTAAAAAAACTAGTTATGCTAAATTTGACGCAACTGTTGAAATTGCATTTAGATTAAACCTTGACCCTCGTAAAGCTGAACAAAACTTACGTGGTGCTGTATCATTACCTAATGGTACTGGTAAAACTGTAAGAGTTTTAGTTATTACAAAAGGTGAAAAAGTTAAAGCTGCATTAGACGCTGGTGCTGATTATGCAGGTGATGCAGAATATCTTGACAAAATCAAAAATGGTTGGTTCGAATTCGATACAATCATTGCGACTCCAGATATGATGGGAGAACTTGGTAAATTAGGACGTATTTTAGGTCCTAAAGGTTTAATGCCAAACCCTAAAACTGGTACAGTTACTCAAGATGTTGAAAAAACAGTTAAAGAATTTAAAGCTGGTAAAGTTGAATATCGTGTTGATAAAGTTGGTAATATCCAAGTTCCAGTTGGAAAAGTATCATTTGCAACTGATATGCTAGTTGGTAATATCAAAGCGATTTACAATCAATTAATGAGAGTTAAACCACAAACAATCAAAGGTGTTTATATGCAAAATGTTACTGTATCTGCTACAATGGGTCCTGGTATCAAAGTTGCAATTGACACTATTCAATAATTAAAAATATAAAAATAATAAAAAATAGTAAATATAATTGTCACTGCCGTAGACAGTAGGTGCATAAATATTATGCTTAATTTCCTACCGAGGAGTATCTTAGTTAAAAAACTATGAAATTAGTCTCTCTTGTCTACTGCAATCTTTGCGCATAGATGAGAGATTTTTTATTTAGGAGGTTAAAACAATGAATGAAGCTACAATTGCTAAAAAAATGCAAGAAGTTGAAGTAGTTAATGCAGATATCGATGCTGCTGGTTCAACTTTATTCGTTGATTACCTAGGATTAACAGTAGCTGAAGTTAGTGAACTTCGTAAAAAGCTACATGCTGAAAACTGCTCGATGAAAGTTACAAAAAATAACATTTTACGTCGTGCTACAAAAGGTTTAGGTTATGATGTTGATGACCATCTTGTTGGTCCAAGTGCTTATATCACTTCACCTGATGAAGTTACTGGTGCTAAAATTGTTTATGAATTCTTAAAAGATCATGAAAAAATTAGCGTAAAAGCTGGTATCGTTGATGGTAAAGCTGTATCAGAAAAAGAATTAAGTGCTCTTGCTAAATTACCTAACAAGTCAGGCATGATTTCAATGTTACTTAGCGTATTACAAGCTCCAGTTCGTGGACTTGCATGTGCTATAAAAGCAGTATCAGAAAAAGAATAATAAATAGGAGGAATAACGAAATGGCAAAAATTTCAAATGCAGATTTTATCGCTGCAATCAAAGAAATGAGTGTTTTAGAATTAAACGAATTAGTTAAAGCTATCGAAGAAGAATTTGGTGTAACTGCTGCTGCTCCAGTTGCTGTAGTTGGCGGAGCTGTTGCTGCTGAACCTGAAGGACCAACTGAAGTAAGTGTTATCTTAAAATCAGCTGGTGCTGCAAAACTTGGTGTTATCAAAGTTGTTAAAGAATTAACAGGTCTTGGATTAAAAGAATCTAAAGAAATCGTTGACAATGCACCTAAAGCAGTTAAAGAAAAAATCACTCCTGAAGAAGCTGAAGCTATTAAAGCTAAATTAGTTGAAGCTGGCGCAGAAGTAGAAATTAAATAATTCTGAAACTAAAATGCTAAAACCTGAGGATTTAACTCAGGTTTTTCTTACAATTAATTAAAAAAATATTTTGGAGGAAAAATGTCGAAACAATATTTTGAAAATAATCCGGATTTAAAATCACAAATTTCGCAAATTGAATATTATATTAATGGCAAAAAAATAAAATTTTATACAGATAATGGCGTATTCTCAAAAAAAGGAATTGATTTTGGAAGTAGTTTATTATTAAAAACATTAAGAACAGAAGGAAAAAAGAAAATCTTGGATGTTGGCTGCGGCTATGGAACACTTGGAATATCATTCGCAATATTAAATCCGGAAACGGAAATTCTAATGGTCGATATTAACAAAAGAGCCTTAGAACTTACAAATAAAAATATAGTATTAAACAATGTTCCTAACGCAAAAACAAAGGAAAGTTTCGCTTATCAAAATGTTGATGAAAGTTTTGATTTAATTATTACAAATCCTCCAATTAGAGCTGGCAAAAAAATCGTTCATGAAATTATTTTATCTAGTTTTGATTATTTGAATGATAATGGCGAAATGTGGTGTGTGATTCAAAAGAAACAAGGATCTCCTTCCGCAATCAAAGCTTTAAAAGAAAAATTTCCTATTGTAGAAGTAGTTACGACTGATAAAGGATATCAAATAATTAAAGCGACAAAAAAACAATAATTTTCTCCATAATTATCCAAAATAATAGGAAAAATTCAATAAATTGACATTATAGGAATCTAGTGCTTATTGCCTAGATTTTTTTATATTTTGAATTTATTAAAAATATGCATTCATATTTATTGACAAAAATTACTAGTTATGATATAATAAGTAAATATGATAGAATGTGGAAGAATGCAGTCTTTTTAATCATTGAAAATAAGCATTTTAAAAGTAATTATTTTGAAATCTACTTATCAAAAGTGTTAGAAAACTACGATAATTAATTCTATAATAAAAAATATAAATACAAAGAGGTGGACAAATTGGGTTGGAAAAACATTAAATACGGTAAAAAAACAACACGAAGAAATTATTCACGTGTTCAAACAAATGTTGAACTTCCAAATTTAATTGAAATACAAACCGCTAGCTTTAAATGGTTTATGGAAGAAGGATTAAAATCTTTATTTGAAGAAATTTCACCAATTAAAGACCATAATGATGGTGAAAAATTTGAACTTTACTTTAAAGATTACGAATTCGATCCTCCAAAATATAGTATTTCTGAATCAAAAATTCATAGTGTAAACTATGCAAGAGCTTTAAAAGTAAATGTTGAACTTTACAATAAAGAAACTGGTGAAATTAAAGAAGAAAAAGTCTATATGGGTGATTATCCGATTATGACACCATGGGGCACATTTATTAATAATGGTTCAGAAAGAGTTATTGTTACCCAAATTATTCGTTCAGCGGGTGCTTTTTTCTCACAAGAAAAAGATAAAAAAACAGGTCGTTATCAATTTGCAGGACAAATTATTCCGACAAGAGGTTCATGGATTGAATTCGAAATGGACAAGAAAGATATTTGGTATGCAAAATTTGACCGTTCTAAAAAACTTCCTCTTACAACTTTTATTAGAGCTTTAGGGGTAAAAACAAATCGTCAAATCAAAGAATTATTCTTTGGCGATCAAGAATCACAATATCTTGATAATACATTTGAAAAAGATATGTCATTTGCAGAAGACGACGCTATTAAAGAATTATATGATAAGATTCGTCCAGGTGAAAAAACTTCAGCTGACACTGCAAGAAATTTTATTGCAAGTAGAATTTTTGAACATCGTCGCTATGATTTAGCTCAAGTTGGTAGATATAAAGTTAACAAAAAATTGGATATTGCTGACCGTATTAAAGGCTTAAAACTTGCAGCTGATCTTGTTAACAAAGATACTGGTGAAATTATTTTACCAGAAGGAACAGAATTAGACCGCGATAATAATTTAGAAATATTCTTAAATAATCGTGAACATTTCCGTCAAGAATTAATTTATGACTTAATGTTAAAAGGTAATAGTGTTGTTCTAGAAATGTTTGATTTCTATACTCCTGATGGTAAAAAAGTCAGAATTATTGGTAATGATAGTCGTGAAGATAGTTTACAAGTTACTTTATCAGATATTTTTGCTGGTATTTCATACTACATTAATCTTCATGATGGTATTGGTAAAACTGATGATATCGACCATTTAGGAAATCGTCGTTTACGTTTGATTGGCGAATTATTACAAGGTCAATTCCGTCAAGGATTTGGCAAATTAGAAAAAAATATTCGTGATAGAATGTCTACATCACAAGAATCTAGAACTGTTACACCACAAAACTTAATTAATACTCGTCCACTTGTTTCGACAATTCGTGAATTCTTTGGTGGAAACCAATTATCACAATTTATGGACCAAATTAATCCATTGTCAGAATTAACTCATAAAAGACGTCTATCTGCTTTAGGGCAAGGTGGTCTAGAAAGAAGCCGTGCGGGATTCGAAGTCCGTGACGTACATCCGACCCATTATGGTAGAATTTGTCCAGTAGAAACACCAGAAGGACAAAATATCGGGTTAATTAACTCTTTAGCTACTTATGCAAAAGTTGATCGCTATGGATTTATTCAAACTCCATATTTAAAAGTTGTTCAAGATCAAAAACGTGGCAAAACAATTATTACTGAACAAATTGTTTATTTTACAGCTGATGAAGAAGCTGGGAAAACTATTGCACAAGCTAACGTACATATGAACTACGATAATGATGGCGATTTAGTTATTGCGGATAACAAAGTTATTGCTCATAAAAATGGAGACTTTATTGAAGTTAAAAGAGAAGAAATTGAATTTATTGACGTTTCACCAAAACAGGTTGTTGCAGTTTCACCAGCTTGTATTCCATTCTTAGAACATGATGATACTACTCGTGCCCTAATGGGAGCTAACATGCAACGACAAGCAATCCCACTATTACACCCTGAATCACCAATTGTTGGTACAGGTATTGAATACAAAGCTGCAAAAGACTCAGGTGTTGCGGTAGTTGCTGATGTTGATGGTGTTGTTGATTATGTCGATGGTAAACGTATCGTTGTAATTGACAAATTAAATGAAAAACATACATATTATTTAAATAAATTTGAACGTTCAAATGCTTCAACATGTATTAATCAACGTCCAATTGTTAACTGTGGTGAAGAAATTAAAGTTGGTGATGTTCTAGCTGATGGTCAATCAATGGATGGTGGCGAACTTGCATTAGGTCGTAACGTTGTTATTGCCTTTATGACATGGAACGGATACAACTTCGAAGACGCAGTTATTATGAGTGAACGTTTAGTTCAAGATGATGTTTACACTTCAATTCATATTGAAGAATATAGCGTTGAAGTTCGTGATACAAAACTTGGAAAAGAAGAAATCACAGCAGAACTAGAAGGCGAAGATAAGAGTACAATTATCAATCTTGATGAACATGGTATTGTTCGTTTAGGTGCTGAAGTTAAAGAAGGCGATACTTTGGTTGGTAAAGTTACTCCAAAAGGACAAACAGAACCAACGCCAGAAGAACGTTTAACACAGGCTTTATTCTCAGATAATTCAAAAGAAGTTAGAATTACATCATTAAAAGTTCCACATGGTGGAAGCGGAATTGTTAGTAGAATAGAACATTTTAAAAGAAAAGAAGGAGCTGAACTTGCTCCAGGAGTAAATGAAGTTGTTCGTGTTTACATAGTTCAAAAACGTAAAATAAGTGAAGGAGATAAAATGGCCGGCCGTCATGGTAACAAAGGTGTTATCTCGAAAATCTTACCTATTGAAGATATGCCATTTATGTCAGATGGAACTCCAGTTGATATTATGTTGAATCCACAGGGTGTTCCTTCACGTATGAATATCGGACAAGTATTAGAAATTCACTTAGGTATGGCTGCAAAACGTTTAGGCGTAAAAGTTGCAACTCCAGTTTTTGATGGCGTAAAACAAGAAGACTTAGTAAATATTATGAATGAAGCACGTGAATACACACGTGAACTAGCTAAAAAAGATCCAACTAATAGTTTATCAGAAATTGATGAAGATGGTAAAATTACATTATATGATGGTAGAACAGGACGTAAATTTGATAAACGAATTTCTGTTGGTGTCATGTATATGATTAAACTTGCTCATATGGTTGATGATAAATTACATG
>CAYVQA010000024.1:3051-17942 GCA_964453965.1 uncultured Staphylococcaceae bacterium | reverse complement strand
AATAGGGATATTATTAATTGTTAGTAAAACTGAAATGTTAGATGCATTCTTTATTGTAATTGGTATAATGTATTTAATTAAAGGCGTGTTTACTTTAATGGTATATAGATAATAAAATAAGAAACTGGTTTTTAAAAACTGGTTTCTTTTTCAATTTATTTTGTATATATTTGATATTGAAATAATAAAATATAGTATTGTTTCTAAAAAAAAGTTAAGTGTTTTCATTTGCAATATTCTTGCAACATAATGACAAAAATGTTATAATAATTAGCGTACTAACTATTGGAGGAATGATATGGAAAATAAACATGGAATAGGTTACTATTTTAAGTTGATTTCTAAGTCATTAGAAAGCTCATTTAAAAAAGAACTTTTAAAAAATGATATTACTTATCAACAATTTAATATTTTAAATTATTTATTTAAAAATAGTGATATTGAAGTTAATCAAAAAATGCTTGAAAATCATTTTGAATTAAGTAATGCGACGATATCAGGAATATTAAAAAGATTAGAAATTAAAGAATTAATAATTAGAGAAAAATCTTCAAAAGATCATCGCGATAAAATTATTAAATTAAGTGATAAAGGTAATAAAATTAAATATGAATTTTTGAGTAACCGAATTCGTAATGATGAAATATTATTATCTGGATTTAGTGAAAAAGAAAAAGAAGAATTAGGTAATTATTTATCAAGAGTCAAGAATAATATCAGGGAGGTTTTATAATGTTTAAAATAATTACTTCATCAGTTCGTGAATACAAAAAATCTTCAATTTTATCGATTATTTTTGTATCATTAGAAGTTATTATGGAATGTTTTATTCCACTATTAATGTCATATTTACTTGATGAAATGAATCATAATCAATTAGATAATATTTGGATATATTCAATCATTTTAGTCGCAATGGCATTTTTATCATTATTATTTGGAATTTTAGCAGGAAAACAATGTGCATATGCGAGTGCTGGTCTTGCTAAAAACTTAACTAAAGATATGTTTGCGCAAATATCAAAATATTCGTTTACAAATGTTGATGAATTTTCATCATCAAGTTTAGTAACAAGAATGACAACAGACGTTTCAAATATGCAAATGTCATATATGATGATTATAAGAACAGCGATAAGATCGCCATTTATGTTGATATTTTCAATTATTATGGCATTTATAATGAGTCCAAAACTTGCTTGGATTTTCGTTGTTGTTGCGCCATTTTTAATGTTTGGTTTATTGATTGTTATTATCAATGCAATGCCAAGATTTAAAAAAGTATTTAAAGAATATGATGCAGTTAATGAATCAATTCAAGAAAATATTTCAGGAATTAGAACAGTTAAATCTTTCGTCAGAGAAGATTATGAAAAGGAAAAATTTGGAAAAGCTAATGAAAATTTAAAAACAAATTTCATTAAAGCAGAACGTATTGTTGCTTTCAATAGTCCATTAATGCAATTTTCAATTCATGTTTTAAATGTTGTAATCATTTTTGTTGGTGCAACGATGATAATTAAAACATCAAAATTAGATCCTGTAACTTTAGAACCAATTTGGGGTGATTTATCAGTTGGTAAACTATCATCATTAATTACTTATGGCATTCAATCATTAATGAGTTTAATGATGTTATCGATGATTATTGTAACAATTTCAATGTCAATCGAATCCGCAAGAAGAATTTCTGAAGTTCTAACAACTACTAGCGATATTTTAAATCCTGAAAATCCAATTTACGAAGTAAAAGATGGAAGTATCGAATTTAATAATGTATCATTTAAATATAGTCAAAAAGCAAATAAAATGGTTTTAGAAGATGTTAATTTAAAAATTGCATCTGGTGAAACGGTGGGAATATTAGGCGGAACTGGTAGTTCAAAAACATCATTAGTCAATTTAATTTCCAGACTTTACGATACGACAGTTGGTGAAGTTAAAGTTGGTGGAATTAATGTCAAAGATTATGATATAAAATCATTAAGAAATCAAGTTGCGGTTGTATTACAAAAAAACCTTCTTTTTAGTGGCACAATCAAAGATAACCTAAGATGGGGAAAAGAAGACGCAACATTAGAAGAAATGGAAAAAGCATGTAAACAAGCTTGTGCATTAGAATTTATCGAAGGTTTCAAAGATAAATTTGATACATACATCGAACAAGGTGGAACAAATGTATCAGGTGGTCAAAAACAAAGATTATGTATCGCAAGAGCATTACTTAAAAATCCTAAAATTTTAATTTTAGATGATTCAACAAGTGCTGTAGATACGAAAACAGACGCAATAATTAGAAGTGAATTAAAAAATGCGATTCCAGATACTACAAAAATAATCATTGCCCAAAGAGTTGCATCAATTATGGAAAGCGATAAAATCATTGTTATGGATAAGGGAAGAATTGATGCGGTGGGAACACATGAAGAATTACTTAAAACAAATAAAATCTATCAAGAAACGTATTATATGCAAAATAAATTAAATGGAGGTGAGGTAAATGAAGAATAAAAAATCATCAGTGATGTTCCGTTTGATAAAACAACTATTTAAACTATATAAACCACTTTTAATTCTAGTTATCATTTGTATTTTACTTACCTCAGCAGGTGCAGTTAGTGCTTCTGTTTTCCTTCAACAAATTATTGATAAAGTAATAACACCTGGTCTTGCGACATCATTTGCGGCTGTAAAAACAACTTTATTAAAACTATTAATGACAATGTTAGCTATTTATATTATTGCAATTATTGCAAGTATAACTTATACACAAATAATGGTTTATATTACACAATCATTTTTAACAGAAATAAGAACAGCTTTATTTAATAAGATGGAAAGTTTACCAATTTCATATTTTGATCAAAATTTACGCGGTGATATTATGTCAACATATACTAATGACGTTGACACAATAAGACAATTAGTCAGCCAAACTTTCCCACAATTAATTTCTTCAAGCGTAACAGTATGTACTGTTTTTGTAATAATGATGACTTATAGTTTATGGCTTACAATTATCATTGTTTTTGCGACGATTGTTATCTTTTTAGTAAGTAAAAAAATCGGTGGTGGTAGTGCAAAATACTTCATTAAACGTCAAAATTCACTTGCTAAACAAGAAGGATTTATTGAAGAAATGATGCATGGTCAAAAAGTAATTAAAGTGTTCTGCCATGAAGAAAAAAGTATGGAAGACTTTGATAAAATAACTGAAGAACTTTTTGAAGATACTTATAAAGCAAATTCATATGCTAATATCTTAGGCCCAATAATTCATAATATCGGTAATATTTTATATGTAATTGTTGCAGTTCTTGGAATTATCCTTTATATGTCTAATATTACAAATATCAGTTTAAAAGGCAAAGGCACATTAGAAATTGGTGTTGTTGTATCTTTCTTATCAATGGCAAGACAATTTGCAAATCAATTTAATACTGTTTCACAACAAGCAAATTCCTTGATTATGGCAGTAGCTGGAACTAAACGTGTGTTTGACATTTTAGATCAAGAAGAAGAAGTTGATAATGGCTATGTAACACTAGTATATGCAAATATCGATGAATCAGGAAATATTACGGAAAGCGATACAAGAACTGGAAAATGGGCATGGAAACATCCACATGGTGATGGTACATTAACATATACAGAATTAAAAGGTGATATTGTTTTAGATAATGTTGATTTTGCATATGTTCCTGGAAAAACAATTCTTCATGATGTTTCAGTTTATGCAAAACCAACCCAACGAATAGCTTTAGTAGGCGCCACAGGTGCTGGAAAAACAACAATTACAAATTTGATTAATCGTTTTTATGATATTGAAGATGGAAAAGTAAGATATGATGGAATTAACATCAATAAAATTAAAAAAGCCGATTTAAGACGTTCAATTGGAATTGTTTTGCAAGATACAAGTTTATTTTCAGGAACTGTAAAAGATAATATTAAATATGGTAAACTTGATGCGACTGACGAAGAAGTATACGAAGCTGCGAAAATTGCTAATGCATATGATTTCATTATGCGACTTCCACAAGGTTTTGATACAGTCATTGCCAATGATGGTGCAAATTTAAGCCAAGGACAACGACAATTACTATCTATTGCCAGAGCCGCAATTGCCAATGCACCAGTATTAATTTTAGATGAAGCGACTTCTTCAATTGATACAAGAACCGAAAGTATTGTACAAAAAGGAATGGATCAATTAATGAAAGGCAGAACTGTATTTGTAATTGCCCATCGTCTGTCAACAATTCAAAATTGTGATGCTATAATGGTAATGGATCACGGAAGAATTATTGAAAGAGGAACCCATGAATCATTAATTAATGAAAAAGGTTATTATTATCAATTATATACAGGCGCATTTGAACTTGAATAAAACGAAAATAAGACTAAAAAATCCGACTTTTCAAAGTTTTTTGGGAGTTTAAAAAATAAAAGATGAAGTAAGAACAAACTGTTCAAAACTTCATCTTTTTTTGATTTTAAAAAAATATGTTTCTCAATAATAATAATATCGCCAAATATTTTATAGAAAGGAGAAACATACGCTAAATTTTAACATAAATAAATTAATTTTTCAAGATAATGAAATTAAAATTTTTGATATATGTGTTTGATAATGACAGATAATGAATTTGAAATTTTTGATATTTTATCAATTAACTTTTGTAAATATACTTCACTTTTAACAATCATTGCTTTAATCTCCAATACGAAAAGAATATAAAAGTTAGACACTTTTCGTAATAAGTAAATCACTTAATATGAAAATAGTCAATAAATTTGACTTGTATATCACGATAACATTTTAATTTTTAGGCAGTTTTCGTAATTTGAATTTGTGATATTTATATTATTAGCTAAAATATCACTTTCATAACTGCGAAATTGCATTTTAATAAATATAAAAAAAGTAATTAACATATGATTATGTTACTTTATCACGTTCGTTTATAAATTTATTACATCTTAATATCATTTAAATATTTTTGAATCTATTTAAATATAGATTATTTAATAGTTTTATTATTAATATTTTCGTGCCTCGTAAGTATGATAATAAAAAAAGAAAAAATAATTTTAAAATAGTTAAACATAAAATATTTGGCAAATGAAAAAATAACGCATATTGTTTTTTCAATATGAACAGTTTTTAAAACTCCTAAAAGTATTTTAAGGTTCCTCCCAAAATCTAAAAAAACTTTAGAGAACCGAAAAAAATAGTTTCATTTTTTGAAAAAAATTTTAAAATAAATATTTTTTAATTGCATTCAATTATAAAAAATGATATAATTTGGTATAATAAAAAAAATTGGAGGTATAAAATGGCTTTCTCGAAATTTTTAGACGCAAATATTGCTCGAATTAGACTATTAATAAAAGAATTACATAAAACATTTGAATATGTTAGTATTTTAGGAACTGATGTAAAAAGTGTTTCTTATAATGTTAATGTTAGAGGGCAATCAATTAATGATGCTTTAAGTAAAGAAAAAGGATTTGTTTGTAAAATGACAAATGGTGGCGTATTTTATGAATATTCATTTGATAAAATTGAAGAAAATATTCCCCTATTTGCTCAAAAAATTATCAAAAGTGTTACCCTTGATGATGAACTACTTGCAAAAGAAATAAAATCAATTATTCCAACTGATGAAGAATTATGGAAAACATTTGAAAGAAAAAATGATTTTGAAACAGTAAAAGAAGAAGAACTTCTTGATTATGCGAAAAATATCGTAAATGATTTAAAAGAATCATCACCAGCTGTTTTAAATGCTATATGTGTTTTTCAAAAAATGGAAACTTCAAAAGTATTTATGAGTGTTAATCGCTTCTTAAAACAAAATTATGGTTGGGTTAATGGCGTTATGGCTGTAGTTTACGCAAATAATGGTAAGGTTGTTCAAGCGCGTGAGTATATGAATGGTCCATTACTTGGGGTCGTAATGCGTGAACTTCCAAATCTTAAAGAAAAATTACTAAAAAAAGCTGAATGTTTAACAAAGGCAAAACCAATTGAACCAGGTGTTTATGATGTAATCACTGATCCATCAATCACAGGCTTAATTGCCCATGAAGCTTTTGGTCATGGTGTAGAAATGGATCAATTTGTTAAAAATCGTGCTCTTGCAAAAACATTTGTCGGTGACTATGTTGCATCGCCAATTACTAATATGCGTGATGGCGCCGCATCCACTCTTTCAGTCGCCTCATATTTCTTCGATGATGATGGAATTTTAGCATCTGATACACAAATAATCAAAGAAGGAATTTTGGTTGCTGGAATTTCAGATATGGTAAGCGCAAATGAATTAGGCACAACACCAACAGGAAATGGCCGAAGAGAATCTTTTGCAAACAAAGTTTATACAAGAATGACTAATACTTTCTTTGAAAAAGGTCAAGATAAACTATATGACATGATTAAATCAATTAAACATGGTTATATGTTATTTGAAACAAATAATGGTATGGAAGATCCAAAAAACTGGGCAATCCAATGCACAGCTGAATATGGAATAGAAATTGTCGATGGTCGTCTTACTGATAATTACGTTTCACCAGTTGTAATTAGTGGCTATGTCCCTGATTTATTAAAATCAATTACAATGATATCGGATGATTTTAAAGTATTTGGTTCAGGCGCATGTGGTAAAGGACATAAAGAATGGGTTCGTGTATCAGATGGCGGACCAGCATTGAAAGTGAGGGCAAAGTTATCATAATGGAAAGATTAATTACATTTTTAAAACAATATGAAGAAATTAATGATTATAAAATTGTAAGAACAAATAAAATCTCAAATCAATTATATTTTGTTTTACATAAACTAGAAACATCAAGAGTAGTTGATACTACAACAATCGATGTTACAATTTACAATCATCATGAAGATAAAGTCGGATTTGCAAATTTCACTTATAGTGATACTATGAGTGATGAAGAAGTGACTGAATTAATTTCAAAAACTATTTCACAAGCAAAACTAATTAATAATGAACCATTTACAATTCCAACAGGTGATGTTTATAGCCACGAACTTGCATCAAATTACCGTACCCTTCCTTTAATAAACGTTGCAGGTAACGTTAGTAAAGCAATTTTTAATTGTCTTGATGAAGAAGAATTATCAATTAATTCATTAGAAATATTCATTAACAAAACAACTTCACAAATTATCAATAGTAAAGGAATTGACAAAACAGAAATCAAATATACAGGATTTTATGAAGGAATTCCAACATTTACAAAAGATAATGAAGATGACCCAACTTTATCATCAGTTGAATTATTTGATGAATTTAGTTTTGGTGATTTTGATGAACAACAGATTACAAATGACGTAAAAGAAAAATTACAAGAAGTAAAAGACCGTTATTATGCAAAAAACATTAAATTAGAAGATGTTCCTGTTGTTTTAAGACACAGTGATTTATGCGATCTATTTAATCAATTAACTTACGATGCAAATTTTGGAACAATTTATAATCATCAAAATATTTTTAGAATTGGCGATGACTTACAAGAAAAATCAATTGGTGATAAAGTATCTGTAGTTTTAAGAGGAATTATTCCAACATCACCATATAGTAAACTATTTGATAATGAAGGGATTGAATTTATCGATACGCAAATTATCGATCAAGGAAAATTTGTAAATAGTTATGGAACAGGAAGATTTGCACAATATTTAGAAAAAGAACCAACTGGTAATTTACCATGTATTGATGTTTTAAATGGCACATTAAAAGAAGAAATGATTAAAGAAAATAAATATCTTGATTGTTTAAGTTTTTCCGCAATTCAAATTGATATCGCAAATGATTATATTGGTGGTGAAGTAAGACTAGCACGATATTTTGATGGTGAAAAAGAAATACCTGTAACAGGAATTTCAATCAGCGGTTCATTTAAAGAGTTTTTAAAAGATGTAAAATTATCAGATGAAATCATTACAAGTGGTAGATACCGTGGTCCTAAAAAAGCTTTATCAAAATCATTTAAAATAATTTAAAAAATAACAAGCTACTAGGTAAAAAAAGTAGCTTGTTTTAAAAAAAGGAGAAAAAATGAAAAAATTTTCAAAAATGACAAGTATTATTATTTCGTATATCGCAAATATAATTCTCATTGCCGGTTCTGTCTTATTAACAATCTTTTTAATAAAAATGCGAAGTGGAAATAATAACCTTGGTGAAGGAATTGGCAAAATTCTAATTTTACTTTTCACATTAATTATTTTTATAATTGGAATTGTACTAAAATTAATAATCCTTCCAATTACAATTAAACATATGACTGAAATTTCAAAAGAAAAAAACAAAGAAAATACAAAATGGATGATAGTTCATATCGTCGACTATGCGATTGCGATTGTTGCGGTTATCTATTTGCTTGTTGTTATAATTATAAAATGATTACGCAAAAAACAACAAATTTACTTATTAAACTAAGTGATTTTTTAAATAATAATCCTTGTTTAATTAAATATCATGACATAAATGAATTAAACAAAATTTTAAATGATTCAAAAAAAAGTTACATCTATTTACTAAAATCATTTTTAAATTTAGATGATGATTTTGATTACGATACAATGATAAATAAATTAAACAAAGAAGAATTCACAAAAGATTTATATTATCAAAATATTAAATTCAAACAAAAAACATTTGGCAGTTGGCAAATCAAATATGCTAAATATGCACCATATGAATGCTTTGTATGTGATGATTTTAAAGAAACGCCACAAGGTATAATTCCAATATTAGGCTTTTTTGAGACACCATTTAAATATCCTGCTATTTATCAAAACAACCATTTATGGATGAGTGTTACGCCAAATGAAATAAACACAATGAAAGAAGACATCAAAAACGCAAAAGGAAATGTCTTAACAATTGGTTTAGGTTTAGGATATTATGCATATCATGTTTCAATGAAAAATGAAGTCAAAAAAGTATATATCATCGAAAAAGATCAAGGAGTAATAAAATTATTCAATGATTTTATTCTTCCACAATTCGAACAAAAAGAAAAAATTGAAATTATTCAATCTGACGCATTTACTTTTTTAACAAATGAGCAAAATCAAATTTTTTTAAAATCATTAGATTATATTTATATTGATATTTGGCATGATGTATCGGATGGATTACCAATTTATCAAAAATTAAAAGAAATTGAGAAAACAACAAATTTAAAATATCATTATTGGATTGAAAAAACATTAAAATATTATCTATAAAAATAAAAAAGCCTTGCAAAATTAACTAACAATTATGACTAACTTATTTTGCAAGTTTTTTATTTAAAATATGTCAATCTTAGTAAAAAAATTATAAAAAATGCATCCATTTCGGATGCAAATATTAATATTTATTTTAAAATATTTTCGTCTAGTAAAAAATCATACACATTCATTAAAAGAATTCCATCTTCAGTATAATGTGTAATAATATCATCTTTAGTAATTATTATTTTTCTAAAGGAATCATTAATGTTTGTTAAAGAACGTTGTTCTTGAATTAATTTCTCTTTATCAGGGATTGATAAAGCAGATTGAATATAGTATCTTGCATCCGCTTTATTACAAACAAAATCAACTTCTAATTGCTTTTTAATTAGTTTACCATTTGAATCTTTTTCACTTATTGTAACAATACCTACATCGACGGAAAACCCTCTAATTTTTAATTCATTATAAATAACATTTTCTAATGAATGGGAATCTTCAATTTGTCGGAAATTTAATCGAGCGTTTCGAAGCCCTAAATCAGTAAAATAATACTTTGAAGGTGTATCGATATATTTTTTACCTTTAATATCATACCTTAATGCTTTGTCAATTAAGAAAGAATCCATAAAATAATCTAAATAGTTTTTTATTGTTGGACAAGAAATTGAAACATTTTTTACGCTTTTAAATGTATCAGATAATTTTTTAGGATTTGTAAGTGACCCAATAGATGAAGATAATACATCAAGTAATTCTTGCATTTCTTCATCGTTTTTAACATTATTTCGATTAATAATGTCAGTAATATAAGTTTCTAAAAATAAATTTTTTAAATAAGATTGTTTTTGCTCATGGGTAATCATTGATGTAATTTGGGGAAGACCTCCATAATACAGATAATCCCTTAAGGCTTTAGATTTATCACCTTGTACATATGAGTAAAATTCACTAAATGATAAAGGATATATATGAACTTGGTCGCCTCTGCCTCTAAATTCAGTAATTATATCTTTAGATAAAAACTTTGCATTACTACCTGTTACATATGTATCAAGGTTTTTAATATGCAAAAAACTATTTAATACTTCTTCAAATTCGGTAACCATTTGTACTTCATCAAGAAGTACATAATACATTTCATCATCGACGATTAAACTTTTAACGTAATTATATAGGTTTTCAGGATTTCGGTATTTTTTATTAGAAATGTCATCTAAACTCATTTCAATTATGTGATTGAGTTTAACCCCTGTTGATATCAAATGATCTTTAAATAATGTAAATAAAAGATAAGACTTACCACATCTACGAATACCCGTAATAACTTTTATCATATTGTTATGCTTTCTAATGATTAATTTTTCAATATAAGAATTTCTTTCAATTTTCATAAGGCAACTCCTATTTTAAATTTTTGCATGAATATACTATTTTTTAAAATAATTATAGCATAGTTATTAAAAATAAACAAGTAAATTACTACATTTAACTTTAAAAAAAGGTATAAATATGCATTTTTTTAAAATAAAGTATTACTTGTATAAAGAATATAAAAATTATTGAATTTCTTATTTTTATTAAAATAAATATAATGAATTAAATAAATAATTGTTTTTACAATAATGTAAGCATAATTTTTTTTAAAAATTAAGAAAAATGGTATAATTAATGATGATATAAAAGGTGATGAAAATGAAAACATTAAAAACACTAGATCGCAAGGATTATAATCCGACAAGCGAAGTAACAACAAGGATTGCCAGCCGTGCCATCATCATGAATAATAACAAAATTGCAATGATTAAATGTGAAAAACATGGTTATTATAAATTTCCTGGTGGAGGTATAAATCAAGGTGAATCATTAACTGAAGCTTTAATGAGAGAAACAAGGGAAGAAACAGGTTTAATAATTAAAGAAAAAACGATTAAACCAATTTGTTATATTAAAGAAATCCATAAATGTAATTTTTATAATGAAGCAATTTTTGAACAAGAATCATACTATTTTAAAGCAGATGTTTATGATGAAATTTCGCAAACATCACTAGACGATTATGAAGAAAAACTTGGCTATCATTTAGAATACGTAAGTATAAATAGTGCTATTAAAACAAATAAGAAACTCTTAAAAAAAGGTGAATTTAGTTTTTTAAAACGAGAAAATAATGTTTTAGAATATTTAAAAGAATGTAATGCGGAATTAAAATTAGTTGAGCCAAGTATTGAATATCTTGAAGAAATAAAAAAATATCGCAAAATGTTTATTGATAATGAAGAATCAATGGATGGAACATCATCATTAAAAAAATATGAAAATATTAATGAATGGTTAAATAAAGTTAATAACATAAAAAATAGTGAAACTTGTCCTAGTTATTTAGTTCCTGCAAGTGTTTATTTATGCATAAAAAATGGAAAAAAATTAGTTGGAATGGTTGATATTAGACATTATTTAAATGATAACCTATATCATTACGGTGGTAATATTGGTTATAGTATTAAACCAACTGAACGTAATAAAGGATATGGTACAAGACAATTAGCGCTTGCAATAAAAAAATGGCAAGAATTAAAGAAATTAGGAATTGTTAATAGTGATAAAATTCTAATTACTTGTAATGAAACAAATATTGGCTCTAAAAAAATTATTCTTGCAAATGGTGGAAAATATGAAAATACCATTGATAATGAAAAAACAAAAATTGAAAGGTACTGGATTAAGATAAATGAATAGAAAAAATGATTTAGTCAAACCTATTTTTCTTAATTTTAATCCTAATATGCGTATATTAGTATTAAGTGATCCTCATGGAAATTATCATCTTGTCAATGAACTTTTAAAAAGAAACAATTATAATGAAGAAAATGACTATTTAATAATCCTTGGTGATTTGGCCGCAAAAGGACCATATCCATTAAAAACATTACGCTATTTTATGAATTTATCACATCACAAAAATGTCTATATTATTATGGGAAATTGTGATGAAAGTGACTTTTTAGTAATGGAAGAAGAAAACATAACATATTTTGAAATGTATTTAACCGCAAATACTTCATTAATAAAAGATATGTATCAAGAATTAAGTACAAAAATGGATCTTAATAATAAATCAATTAAAGAATTACAAAAAATAATAAAAGATGCCTATCATAAAGAATTTACTTTTATTAAAAACTTACCTCATCTTATAATAAGTGAACAATACATTTTTACACATGCAAGGGTTCCAGAAAAAATTGATTTAGAAAATGATTCATATAAATTATATGTTGGTGGAAGAAGATTTTACTTAGATGGTCATCAAAACAAACAAACAGTAGTTGCAGGACATATGCCAGTAAATATCTTTAAAACAAATGAAAACAATGATAATGTTTTATTTTTAAAAGATAAAAAAATGATTTTAATTGATGGCGGAATGATTGTCAGAAATGGTGGTCAAATTAATCTATTAATGATTGATTTGTTAAATCATCAGGCCAAACAATTAGATTATATAACGGGGCTACCTAAAAAAATTGTAACTGAAAATCAAACAAATTATATAACTGAAAAAGGAACATCATGGCCTTTTTATAAAATAAAAGTTTTAGAAAAAGGAACGTATTTTTCAAAATGTTTAATTGAAGAAACATTAGAAATTGCTCATATTAAAAATGAATATATAACAATTGACGGTAAATCGACAATTGACAATTGTCCAAGTAATTTAATAGATGTATCAGTTGGTGATACTATCGAAATAATTGATGAAACTCCTCTAGGATATGCCTTAGTTAAAAAGGATGGTACTTTAGGATGGTTAAAAAAAGAATGTATAGGAGGGTTATATAATGATTAGATATAGTGATGAAGTAAAATCAGCTTTAGAACTTAATATTCCCGTTGTTGCTTTAGAATCAACAATCATTTCTCATGGAATGCCTTATCCAGAAAATGTTCATACAGCTTTAACGTGTGAAAAAATAATTAGGGATAATGGCGCAGTTCCAGCTACAATTGCCATAATTAATGGTGATATTGTCGTTGGATTAAGCCCTAAAGAAATTGATTATATTGGTAAAGAAGGGAAAAATGTTTATAAAACATCAAGAAGAGATTTACCATATGTAGTGACAAAAAAATTAAACGGCGCAACAACAGTAAGTGCCACAATGATTATTTCAGAAATGGCAAATATCAAATATTTTGCGACTGGAGGAATAGGAGGAGTTCATAGAAATGGCGAAAATACAATGGATATTTCTGCTGATTTAGAAGAACTCGGAAATACAAATGTTTGTGTTATTTGCGCAGGCGCGAAAGCAATTCTTGACTTAGAAAAAACATTAGAATATTTAGAAACAAAAGGTGTACCTGTAATTGGTTATCAAACAGAAAATTTGCCAGCTTTTTATACTAAAACATCACCATATAAAGTAAACTTTAAATTAGATACACCAGAAGAAGTTGCAAATTTTTGCAAAAACAAATGGGATTTAAATTTAAAAGGTGGCGTATTAGTTACAAATCCAGTTCCTGATGAATTTTCACTTGATGAAAATTTAATGAATGAAGCCATCAATAATGCAATAAAAGATGCAGAAGAAAAGAAAATCAAAGGAAAAGAAATCACCCCATATTTACTTGCAAAAGTAAAAGAAATAACAAAAGGAAAAAGCTTAGAAGCTAATATTGCACTTGCTTATCATAATTGCGAGTTAGCTTCACAAATTGCCAAAGCTTATTATAAAACAATCAATGATTAAAAAAATATTAAATTACCATGCAATAATTATTTTATTTTATGAATTTCTTCTTTTAATTGTTTTTCATATAATTACAGGCTTTGTTTTTAAAAATAATAATTCTTTAATTTTACTTTTCTTGATGATTGTTCCACCTTTAGTTTTATATATTGCATTTAGATACTTAAAGAAAAAGAACAATCAAAAATTTAATGATTATCACAGTAGTTATTTTACATTAATTAAAAAAGATATTAAATCAGCCAAAATTGAAGAACTTTTAATCAAACCAATCAAAGAAATTCTTACAAATTTAGTTTATAAAGTAACTGATAAACAAATTTACATCAATGGTGGTTCAAAAGATAAAATAACAATTTTAATCGAAGAAAATTTAACCACCCTTTTAATTGATAATACAAGGATTGTTTATCAATATATTTATGATTTCAAAGGAATTGATGTCACAAAATATGATTATAAAGGTATAAAAAAATATCCAACAACAAAATTATATAATTTAATTTTAAATCAAACAACAATTCTTGCGAATAAAAACTTAAATTATACCGAATTCTATGTTGGAAAAAAAATTACTGGATGTAAATTAGAATCAGAAAAAACACTATATTTAATTAATAACAATGAAAAACATTTCTTAAAAAAACAAAAAGAAAAAAATACAACTTTGTATATTTAAAAAACTATGGATTCAAATTATCCATAGTTTTTTCATTCAAAATTTTCTATAAATTATAAAAAAATTATTGACATACAAGCACTTTTAATTAAAATTTATTAATTGAAAATACTCGTATCCACCTCGTTTATAGTAATTTAATTCCATTATTTTACTAGATAAAATTGTAAAAAATTAAAAACTCCCTTGAAAAAGTGTAATG
>CAYVQA010000024.1:0-2951 GCA_964453965.1 uncultured Staphylococcaceae bacterium | reverse complement strand
TTGAAAAAGTGTAATAAATTGATTAAAAATAATCAATTTATGATACATAGGTCAAAAAAATAAACATTCAATTTGTTAGTTTTATCACTCATAACATAGGAATTCGATTTCTATTATATTCTAATAAAAAGATGATTTATAGATGAAACATAAGTCATTGGGCGATTTTAATTTTTTACACTATCTATTTTGTGATAAAATATAATAATTGACTTATGTTAATTGAAGTTATATCAAATAGTGGTAATGTTAAATCATTAAAAGAAATAGTAAATAATGATATAAAGAGTAACTTCGAACTTGCAGATACAAATATAGGAACTACAAATGGAATTAATACAATTCCTTTATATATGGCTTTTTTAATAAAATAAAGTTATAAGATATAGTAAAATAACAATATGAGCAAAGGATTAAACACCATTGCTCATATTTATTATTATTAAAAATAATTATGTTAAAATTATACAAGATCTTCTGTAAAGAAAAAGTCAAGATTATTTTCAATCATCATCGACGCATCAATTGGATTATCAATTCTTTTAATCCCAATCTTAATCCCAATTTGATGTGCTTTTTCAATTATAGTTGGGGTGACACTTTCAAAATCAAGTAAACAATCAAAATGATTAGATAAACACATTTTTTCATAATACTCATTGTAAATTGGTAATTCCAAAATTAAAGAAAGATTGGGAAAAGTTTTTCGAAAATATTTTAAATGACGTTCATCATTAGAAATTAAAACTACTTTATCTATAACATCATTAATCGTATCTTTAATTTGTGCAAGCTCTAAATTACCAACAGGCGGACAGAGCTTTAAATAAATTTTCTTCTTATAGCTAAGACAAACAGAAATTAAATCACATAGAGTTGTAATCTTACTAAAAGGCCTTCCCAAATCAAGATTAGATAAAAAATCATAATTATGTGTACTAATATGAATTTTTTTATGTAATAGTTTTGAAAGACTACGATGCCTGTAACATACAATATATCGATCTTTACTAAACCGAATATGCGCTAAAACTCCATCGAAACTTCGATTACAACTTGCTAGAAAAGCAGGATAAGTATGATCAATTTCTGATAATTGATTTCCACCATCACTAATTATTAAAGTCTGTTTCTTATCAATTTGAACTGGTTCCATGTTTATTTTTCTCCATCATTTCTTTTTCTTTTTTCGTAAGAGGTACCGGATCATATACCTTCCAAGAAAAAGGATTACAGCGAAGAATTCGCCAAAAAGTTAAGATTGATGCTTTGAAAAAATTAAATTTTTGATAAGCTTCAATTGCATAATTAGAACAAGTTGGATAATGACGACATCGTCCACGTCCAATGATATCTTTATTTACTTGATATTTTTTAATAGCTTTGATTGCAATTTGATTTAAAAACAAATCTATCACCTCTAATTATATACATTATACACAATTTAATTATTTTTTGCAAGATAAAGAAATAATAAAAATTAAATGTATAAAAAGGGAAAAAAACCAAAAAATATAAATATGAAAGAATTATTTCAAAATGCTCAAATCATTAATTATATTAGTAATATAACAATTATTTGCATAATTACTTTTTTGATTTTGTTATTTATTTTTGCAAATTTTCATCTAAAAATAATTCATTATCAAAAAAAATTTATTATCATAAAAATAACGATTAGTGATTTATTAAAAATTAAATTAGAGTATAATATTAAAATGAAACCTTTAAATAAATATACAATTAGAAAAAGTATATTTATAATAAAAAAAGTCCATTATTTAATGTTGAAATATGATTATTTAATCAAAGAAATAATTAACAAAATTAAAATAACAAAATTATCAGTTATCGCAAATTACGCAAATGATAATCCGATTACAGATAGTTATATAAAATTTGGAACATTAATAATTTATAATGTAATTAATGAACTAATCAATAACTATTTTCAAAAATGTGAAAACAATTATTTTAAAATATTAGATAATGACGAAAAAAACAAAATAGAATATGAAATTGATTTTAGTATTAGAGCATTCCAAATATGGAAAATTTTGATTAGTAATTTAAAAGAATTTAAAGAAATAAAAAAGGAGTTTTAAAAATGGAACACCAAATTAGCGAATTGATGAAAATATCAATGACAAATATCCGCGAATTAATAGATGTTAATATTGTCATTGGTAATCCGATTACTTTTAAAGATACAATTATTATTCCGGTTTCGAAAGTAAAATGTGGTTTCGTGAGCGGAGGAATTGATCAAAAAAAGTTAAAATTCGATGATACAAATAAAAATCCCTTTGGTGGTGGGGCAGCGGGTAATTTATCAATTACACCAGTTGCATTTTTAGTTTGTAAGGATTCTGATGTTAAAGTATTACATTTAGATGATAATTCGCATATTTTTGAAAAAATGATTGAAGCAGTTCCTGATTTATTAGACAAAATAATGAAAAAAAATAATTTTGATGAAAGCAATTAAAAGAAATATTTATTATAAAAGGTTTGATTATATCTAGTAATCAGGCTTTTATTTTTTAAAAATGAACATTTTTATAATGAATTTTATCAAAATACATTAACGGATATTTTTGGATATGTGAAAAATTATAAATTAATCATCAATTAATATAATCAGACAAATGACTAAAAAATTGTATGAAATGTCTTTAACCAAATATTATGCGAATTTTGCGATTAACTATAATTTTATTTTGAGATTGTTTCTTTCTCTACTGAAAGATTTTTTAAAAAATGCAAAAATCTTTCAGTAGTATTGAATAATATTCTTTAAAAAAGTGAAATTTTTCAGTATAATATAACTGGGCGATAAAGATGATGGATTCATCTTTACAAATACAAATTTTTATGATATAATAATAATGAACTAAATAACAGTTTAACTAACCGAACGGCACTAAAATCTGTTACTGTTATGATGAAAA
>CAYVQA010000023.1:0-18438 GCA_964453965.1 uncultured Staphylococcaceae bacterium | reverse complement strand
GTGATTTAAAGCAACTAAAAATGGTTGCTTTTTATTTGTCGAATTTTAATAAAAGGATACTAATTTTCGAAACATACTTTGATTGAAATTTTAATTTAAATATTCTATAATATAGTTGGGAGGGTTATTATGAGAAAAATTTATTTATTTATTTTTACATTTTTTATCTTAATTGGAATAAGTCAAGTTAAAATTTATGCAAGTGAGACTGGCTATAGCCAATACAAAGAAATTGTTTTTGGCGATAAATATATGCAACTACTAATTAATATGAGCGAAAGCGAA
The DNA here is from genome assembly GCA_964453965.1 of uncultured Staphylococcaceae bacterium. Taxonomy (GTDB): domain Bacteria; phylum Bacillota_I; class Bacilli_A; order ML615J-28; family CAG-313; genus CAYVQA01. Next base: position 18,153 of record CAYVQA010000023.1, on the reverse strand, counting down.
AAAGAAGATGCCTTAAACAAAATCAAACGTAAGTTTGCTGGATGGAAGTATTATATTGTTTGCTATCCAACAAGAGGTTCCTTTGTTGGAGAAACAATTTTTTCTAGATACAATAATACTAATCAAACGATAGACTTTAATTATTCATCAACAATTGTAAAAAGTACAGAATCAAGTGTTAAAACAATTGGTTCAATTAGTGCTTCAGGAAGTGCAAAAGGAAAAAGTTTATCAGGATCTTTAGAAGGACAAATAAGAAAAGAAATAGGTAGCGTTAAAAGCACAAAAACAACTGAAGAAACGGAATTTGTAGTTAAAATTTTGCCTGGTAGGAAAGTATCATTAATTACAAAAGGGAAAGTTAAAATTTCAAATGGTGCAGCAAAATATTTTTTATGTGGTATTTGTTTTAAAAAAGGTATGTGGGAAATAGTTGATTTAGTGAGTGAATATTATGAACTTTGTGAAGAAGTTATTAAATAAAAAAATATTTTATTTTATTTTAATTATGATGATTATATTAATAGTTGTGTTACTTGCTTTTCTTCAATTTAGAAATAGTCAAAAAGTTGTTTTTTTAGTTGTTCAAGAAAACTATTCTTATATTAAAGAAGATAATACGCCATTAGTTTTAAATATTAACTGTAGTCGTGATGACACAATGTATTTTGAAAAAAGAACCATCAATAAGTGTTATATTTATGATTATGAAACAAATGATTCATATCTAGTCGAATTAAATGATATCAAAAAAACAAATGAAAAAAATACTTATAATGAACAAGAATATTATTTATATAAATTAAGCTTCAAATTACCTTTTTCATCAAATGAAATAATTAAAATGAATAATTTTTATTTAGATATCGAATATATAAATGAAGAAAGAGTCTCACTTCCAATGGGGACAATTGCAATAGCGTCAAATATTTATCAAGGAAATGAAGTCGTAATATCTAGTTTACAAGGTATTGTTAATGAAAAAAATAACAATAGTATGTTAGTAGGAATTGCGATTAAACCCAATATCGTATCAAAAGATATTGATATAATTAATTTAGAAGCTGTTAGCGCTGTATCTAAACTTAATCTTAGTGAAACAAAAGAAATAATATCAGATATTGAAAATGATCAACAAATTAGTAGTATCTTAGAAAAAGAATATGATATTTTAAGTGAACAACTAATCTCAGAATTAAATTTTCAAATGAAATCAGGAAAAAAATATGTAATACCATTAACATATACAAAATTTGAAACATATACAACTTTAGGTTTTATAATAAAATATGTAAAGGATGATGAAATATTTGAACAAGCTATTTATCCATTTAAATTTTTTTCATCGGAAAATCAAAAAAACGTTAAATTGGTGACATATGGTTGAAATTAAATTAGAAGACGTTTCAAAAGTTTATGATTCGGGATATAAAAAAAATATTGTTTTTAAAAATATTAATATGACATTGAAAAATGATAAAATTCATTTTTTAATTGGTCATAATGGTTGTGGAAAATCGACATTGATTAAATGTATATTAAATTTAATTAATTATGAAGGAAAAATCGATATTTCTTCAACTAAAATTGCTTACGCACCAGAAAAACTTATCATGCCTGATTATTTAAAAGTTAATCAATTTTTACTAACACTTCTTAATGCTAAACACCAAAATATTAGTGATATTGAAATTAAAATGAACAATTGTTTAAAACTATTTACAATTGAAAATTATGCTAATACAAATCTTCATAAATTATCAAAAGGAACAAAACAAAAAATAAATTTGTTACAAGCTTTACTTGAGGATGCGGACATTTATATTTTTGATGAACCACTAAGCGGCTTAGATACAGAAAGCAAGAAGGTTTTTAAAGACTTAGTATATGAATTGAAAAAACAAGAAAAATTGATTATTATTTCAACCCATCATTTACGTGATTATCGTTTTAGAAATAAAAATATAATAGAAATGGGGAATGAAAATGTTAGAACTTCATAGGAAATATTTACTGAGTAAAATAAATGTGATTATTATTGTAATTGTAATTTTAATCATAACTATTGTTTTGCTTGTTTCAATAAAATTAAATTATTCACCGGAGATTCGTTGGTTAAATAGGGAAACTTGTACAAGTAATTATCTTCAAAATATGATTTTTGCAATAAAACTTATGGGGATTATTTTTGCAAGTTATCTAATGGGAAATGCATTTAATTTATATGCGGACAGTTATTCAGTTTTGTTTTTAAGAAACAAAGTTGGGAAAATTAAATATTTTTTTGGCAAATTATTAATGTTATTAATTGTAACTACTTTGTTACTTGGGGTTCTTTTACTTGTTGGAACAACTATTTTATATATTTTGGGAAGTTGGTTTACTGATTGGCAAATCATATTTAAAATATCACTTAATTTAATAACTGTTATTTTAGTATATGGGCTATTAAGTATTATTTTTACAATTTTATTTAAAAGTAATTTTGCATTTGTTTTAGCGATTGTTGCGTTTTTAGGAATGGAAATATCATCAGATATAATTAATGAAACAAATATTTATAATGTTTTATCGATTTTTTTACCTGTTCTCAATTATTCTGATTTTATTGGAAATTTTGTTGTTAATGTAATGATGATATGTACATATAGTTTAGCTGGTGGAATATTATATTATCATCAAAATAATTAATAGTTTAAAAAAATATGGTCATATAATTTGACAGAGAACGCATAAAATGATATAATTATAACGTTGAAAATCCTTAGTGAAAAGAAGAAGTCCCACTTCTCACCTGACTAATAATTGTTAGTAGGTAAAGAGTCATTAAAAGATAGTAAAAAATCTATCGAAGTACGAATGATGAGGTGGGCTATGCCCATCTTTTTTTAAACTTTAAATTGTGTATTTTTTTCACAAGGTAATTAATAATTTGGAGGTGAAATTATCAGTAAGTATTTCGATAATGTTGAAATGCCAAACAAAAAAGACGACAAAGAAAATCCAATAAATGATGAAATTATGTTTGATAAAATGTTAGTAATTTCAGAAACAGGTGAACAATTAGGCGTTTTAAATCGTTTAGACGCATTAAAAGCAGCTGAAGAACGTGGATATGATTTAGTATGCGTTGCGCCAAACGCAAAAACACCAGTTTGTAAATTAATGGATTATTCTAAATATCGTTATGAACAAGTAAAACGAGCAAAAGAAGCAAAGAAAAATCAAAAAATTATTAGTATCAAAGAAGTAAGAATTAGTCCAACAATTGATAATAATGATTTTGAATGGAAAATGCGTAGTGCTCAAAAATTTTTACAAGATGGTGACAAAGTAAAGGTAAGTTGTCGCTTTCGTGGCCGGATGATTGATCATGCAGAAAAAACAAAAGAATCGTTCTATAAATTTGCGGAAGGATTAAAAGAAATTGCTTCAATTGATTCAGAACCAAAATTAGATGGTCGAAATATGTTTATGACCTTGAGTCCAATAACAGAAAAAAAGAAAAAATAAAGGAGAAAAAAATTATGCCAAAAATGAGATCACATAGTGGTACAAAAAAACGTTTAAAAAGAACCGCTACAGGTAAATTCAAACGCGGTCAAGCAGGTACTAGTCATTTAGCACCAGGTAAAACTCAAAAACAAACAAGACATTTACGTAAGTCTTCAACTCTTTCAAAATCAGATGAAAGAAGAATAAGACAACAATTGTCTAATATTTAATTAGGAGGTCGAAGAACATGCCACGTACAAAAGGCGGAGTTGTAGCTCGCAGAAGACGTAATAAAACTTTAAAATTAGCTAAAGGCTATTTTGGTTCAAAACACACATTATATAAAGTTGCTCATCAACAAGTAATGAAATCATTAATGTATTCTTACCGTGACCGTAAGAATAACAAACGTAATTTCCGTAAATTATGGATTATTCGTATTAATGCAGCATCACGTGCAAACGGATTAAGTTATAATAAATTAATGCATGGTTTAAAACTTGCTAATATTGATATTAACCGTAAAATGTTAGCAGAACTTGCAATTTTTGATGCAGCTGCATTTACAAGTCTTTGCGAAACTGCAAAAGCACAATTAAATATGTAAAAGAAAAATCACTAAATCTAGTAGTAATACTAAATTTAGTGATTTTGTTTATATTAAATAAATAATTTAATTCAAAATTTTAAAAAAAGATTAATACTAAATTAATTGAAAAAAAGGCCACCATGTGGTATAATATGATGATTTTATGATAATAAAAAGAGGTCAATATGAAAAATAGATGTTATGTAACTACCCCAATTTATTACGCAAGCGGTAATGTTCAAATCGGAAATACTTATTCAACTGTTGCGGCTGATGTATATGCAAGATTTAATCGCAATATGCAAAGAGAAACATTTTATCTAACAGGAATGGATGAACATGGTCAAAAAATAGAAGAAGCCGCTAATAAAGCAGGTGTTAATCCTCAAGACTATGTAAATAATATAGCAGATCAAACAAAAAAACTTTGGAAAAATATGCATATAACTAATGATGGATTTATTCAAACAACAAATCCAAATCATAAAAGAGTCGTTCAAAATATTTTTGAAAAAATGCTTGCAAATGGTGATATTTATCTTGGAAAATATAGCGGTGATTATTGTGTTTCATGTGAAACATTCTTTACTAAAACACAAATTTTAGAAACTGGTATTTGTCCTGATTGTGGAAAACCATTAAGAACAATCGAAGAAGAAAGTTATTTTTTAAATTTAAAAAAATATGCAAATAGATTACTTGAATACATTGAATCACATCCTAATTTTATTCAACCAGAAAGTAGAAAAAATGAAGTTGTTTCTTTTGTTAAAGCTGGATTAGAAGATTTATGTGTAAGTAGATCAAGTTTTAAATGGGGAATTCCTGTTTTAAGTAATCCACGTCATGTTATTTATGTTTGGATTGATGCTTTAAGCAATTATATTAGTGCTTTAGGATATGATTCTATAGATGATGAAAATTTCAAAAAGTTTTGGCTTGAAAATGATAATAAATGTCATGTGATTGGTAAAGATATTTTACGTTTCCATGCTGTTTATTGGCCAATTATGTTAATGGCACTAGATTTACCAATTAATTTTACTTTATATGTTCATGGATGGATTCTTACGAAAGATGGTAAAATGTCAAAATCACGCGGTAATGCAGTATATCCAATGGATTTAATTAATCGTTATGGTGTTGATCCAGTTCGTTATTACCTTGCAAAAGAATTACCACTTGGTAATGATGGATTATTTAGTTATGAAAGATTCGTTGAAAGATACAATAATGAATTAGTAAATGATTTAGGAAATCTTTTAAGCAGAACTGTTAGTATGGTTAATAAGTATAATCAAGGAGTTGTAGGAAATTATTTAGGCAATGTAACTGTTTATGATGAAAGCTTAAAAGTATTAAATGAAAATACAATTAAAGAGGTTTATGATAACTTTGATACATTCCACCTTCAAAATGGAATTGTCACAATTAATCAACTAATTAATCGTGCAAATAAATATATTGATGAAACAATGCCTTGGGCTCTTGCAAAAGAAGAAACAAAGAAAAATGAGCTAAACTCAGTGCTTTATCATTTAGTTGAAACATTAAGAATTATTGCTCATCTAATTAATCCAGTAATCCCTGAAGCAAGTAAAAAAATAATTAATGCTTTAGGGTTAAATGAATTTGATAATTATTTAACTTTATCATTTGGTTTTGATTACAAAAATCCTGTTGTATCAAATATTCAGCCATTATTTGTTCGTGTTAAATTAGAAGAAGAATTAGAATATTTCAAAAAAATAGATTTAAAAAATGCTCCAGTTAAAAAGCCAACTGACGAAGAAATTGAAAAATTAATTACAATTGAGGATTTTTCTAAAGTAAGTTTGAAAATTGGGGAAATTATTGATTGCAAAAAATGTGAAAATGCTGAGAAATTACTTGTTTCAAAAGTTAAAATTGACAATGAAATAAGACAAATTGTATCAGGAATTGCAAAATTCTATCAACCAGAAAACTTAATTGGAAAGCACGTAGTTGTGGTCGAAAACTTAAAACCAGTGACGATTAGAGGATATGAGTCATATGGTATGTTATTATGTGCTAGCACAAAAAAAGAATTAGAATTATTAGAAGTAAAAAATATTCCTAATGGTGCGTGTGTAAAGTAGGCAAATAATGACGATGTTTAGCCTTGTTTCACTAAAGCCAATAATTGTTTTATTGGCTATTAGTGCATTTATACCTGTAGTATTATCAGTTTTTAAACTTAAATTTATTCCTGTTTTTGTAATTGAAATTATTGCAGGAATGGTTATTGGTGAATTTTTCAATCAAAATGGCTATTTTAATACTGATTTAATGGATGGTTTTTATACAATTGGAATGGCTTTCTTATTATTATTAAGTGGTCTTGAAACTGATTTTGATGTATTAAGAAAAAGTCGAAAAGGTGATGGTGTTAATATAAATCCATTTAAAGTAAGTTTAACATTATTAATACTGGTAATTTTAATTAGTATTTTATCATCATTTATTTTCTATGAATTTATTGAAAACGGACATAAACTTGAAGGAATAATTTTATTAGCCTTATGGTTATCATCTACATTTGCGTCAATCGTTATTCCAATCGTTCATGAAAAAGGTTCAGCTAAGACATCTATTGGGCAAATAATTGCAACATATGCGACATTATCAGAATTACTGGCGATAATTGTTTTAAGTGCGTTTATGATAATAAATAAAATAAATGAGCAAAATCCTTGGCTTTTATTAGTTCTATTTGGAATTTTATTGATAACTTATCTTTTAAAAAGAATTGTTCCAAGTAAAATATTTACAAATGTTATGGAAGGTATTGTTCATTTAGGTATTCGTTTAATTTTATTAGTTTTTCTTGTATTGGTTATTATTTCGGAAGCTGCCGGAGCCGAATTTATATTAGGAGCTTTTCTAGCGGGAATGGTAATTAGAGCTACTAAACCATCTCCTAAAACAGTTGAAAAAATTGAAGTAATCGGTTATGGCATTTTTGTTCCAATGTTTTATATATTAGTAGGTGTTAGAATTCCTATTTTTGAATTGTTTACAACACCTAAATATATTATAATAATTTTAATTTTGACAGCAATGTTAATAATTGTTAAAATTCCGTTTTTACTGTTGTATCGTTGGTATTATAGTGGAACAGTTATTCCAACGATGTTTTTAGCAACATGTACAATTATTGTGGCAATCGCAATGGAACATTTGAATGTTTTTGAAAGTGAATTTGCATCATGTATGATAGTCGCAAGTTCGCTTACATGCTTAATACCACCAATTATTTTTGAAGCTAACACCAAGTTTGATGTTGCAAAAGACAAGTATAAAGATGTTATACTTGAGACTCATGAAGTACAATAAGATATTTTAATAGGAGCATTTATGGATAGAATACATAAAAACTTAGCTAATAGCACTGAAGAAGAAGTACAGAAAGAACGAATGACTAAAGCGATTATTTCTGTTATAATTGGAACAGTCATTTATTCAGTCGCTGTTGCTTGGATTTTTGAATTAGGTGGATACTTTGCTGGCGGAGCAACAGGAGTATCGCAGTTTTTAAGTCGTTTAATAAAGGAATTGATAGGAATAGATGTTAGTATTGGAATTTTAGTTTTATTGCTAAATTTACCATTATTTTTAATTGGATTTAAAAAAGTAAGTCATAAATTTGCTTTACTTACTTTGATTTCCATTGCATTACAATCGACTACTATTTTTCTAGTCGAAAAAATAAATTTTAACCCGTTTGAATCAATTGCAAATGATCGATTATTATTAACTTTTTTAGGAGGAATTATTGCTGGCTGTGGTTGTGCTATTTGCTTAAAGGCAGGTGGTTCAACAGGAGGCGTTGACATTATTTCTAATATTTTGTTAATGAAAAAGAATAAATCTTTTGCTACTTATTCATTGACGATTGATATGATAATTATGATTTTATCTGGATTAATAATAACAAAAAATGGAATTGAATTTAATTTTGCAACATCAATGTATACATTAGTAAGATTAATTGTGTATTTTTATACAATTGATCATGTTTATACAATTTATCGACCAGTTAAAATTTCTATTATTAGTTCTAAAGGTGATGATATTTGTCAAGTATTGCTATCGAAAATTAAACATGGTATAACAAGACATAAAGCAATTGGCGCATATACCAAATTAGAAAGAGATGTTCTAGAAATTTATGCATCTTCATTTGAAATAAATGATTATATTGATTTAGTTAGATCAATTGATCCTCAAGCCTTTATAACTACTGCGCCAGTTAATTTAATAAAAGGCAATTATATCAAAAAAACAATAATTTAAGGAGAAATGTATGAAAGCAACACAAATGCTAATACCTACTCAAAAAACAGCACCTGCAGAGGCAGTTATATCAAGTCATATTTTATTAATTAGAGCAGGAATGATTAAAAAACTAGTTGCTGGTGTTTATAACTATTTACCATTAGGTCTTAGAGTTTTGCATAAAGTAGAAAATATAATTCGTGAGGAAATGGATAAAAGTGGTGCTCTTGAAATTTTATCAAGTGCGATTCAACCAAAAGAATTGTGGGAAGAATCAGGTAGATGGTTTAAATACGGACCAGAATTAATGCGTTTGAAAGACCGCCATGATCGTGAATTTTGTTTAGGTCCTACACATGAAGAAATATTTACAGATCTTGCACGTGATTTAATTAAATCATATAAGCAATTACCATTAAATATTTATCAAATACAAACAAAATATCGTGATGAAATGCGTCCAAGATTTGGTTTAATGCGTGGTAGAGAATTTATTATGAAAGATGCATATTCATTTGATTTAAATCAAGAAGGTCTTGATAAATCTTATCAAATCATGTATGATACATATGAACGTATTTTTAAACGTTTTGGTTTAAAATTCAAAGCAGTTCTTGCGGATACAGGCGCAATCGGTGGAAGTGGATCACATCAATTTATGGCTTTATCAGAAATTGGTGAATCAACAATTGCTTATTGTGAAGACTGTGGGTATGCATCGGATGTAGAAAAATGCGAAGTAATCTTTACAGATAAAGCATGTGAAACACCGCTTAAAGAAAAAGAATTAGTTTTTACTCCTAAAGTTCATACAATTGAAGAAGTAACTAGCTATTTAAATGTCAACGCAAAACAAACTGGAAAATCGCTAGTTTATATGGACGAATATAATCATCAATTAATAATGGTTGTAATTCGTGGTGATCGAGGTTTAAATGAAATTAAATTAGTAAATTATTTAAATATTCCTGAAGCGTTTTTAAGAATGGCTACTGATGATGAAATTAAATCAATTGGTTCTTCAATCGGTTTTGTTGGCCCAGTTGGAATAAATGTGAGAATTATCGTTGACCAAGAAATTCCATCCATTAAAAATATGGTTGTAGGTTCAAATAAATATGATTACCATTTAATTAATGTTAATTTTGGACGCGATTATCAAGGCGGAATTGTTGATTTACGACTTGTTGAAGAAGGCGATGAATGTCCTAATTGCCATAAAAAATTAAAACTTGAAAAAGGAATCGAAGTAGGGCAAATCTTTAAACTACAAACTAAATATTCTGAATCGATGGATGCTTGTGTCGTAGGCCCAAATAGTGAAAAAATTCCAATGGTCATGGGGTGTTACGGAATCGGTGTTACAAGAACGATGTCATCTATCATTGAACAATACCACGATGATTATGGGATTTGTTGGCCACTTAATGTTGCGCCATATCATGCCGTAATTGTACCAATTTCTTATGATGATCCAATTCAAAAAGAAATTAGTGATAAATTATATCAACAATTATTAACTAAAAAAGTAGAAGTAGTTTTAGATGATCGTAATCAAAAACCAGGATTCAAATTTAAAGATTGGGATTTAATTGGTATTCCTTTTATTATAACAGTTGGAAGAAGAGCAAACGAAGGAATTGTTGAATTTAAATATCGTTCAACAAATATTAAAGAAGAAAAAACAATTGATGAGGTTGTTTCAACAATTATTAACGCTTTAAAAGCAAATGAATAACAAAAAGAGGTAAGTGTCTTGCTTACCTCTTTATTTGGTTGATAACTTCTCTTCTTAGTTTTGCAATTTCAAAAATCAATTTTTCTGTTTTTTCCCAGCCTAAACATGGATCTGTAATACTTTTACCATATATTTTTTCATCAACATTTTGTGAACCATCTTCAATATAAGATTCAATCATTAAGCCTTTAACATATTTATTGATTTTTTCATTATGACGCATACTATGTAAAACTTCTTTAGCAATTCTAATTTGCTCATTGAAATTTTTACCGCTATTTGCATGATTTGTATCGACAATTATACTTGCGTTTGGAAGATTTGCGGCTTCATACATATTAGTAACTTCAATTAAATCTTCGTAATGATAATTTGGTGTTGTGTGACCTTTGCTATTAACATAGCCTCTAAGGATTGCATGCGCAAACTCATTACCATGGCTTGTAGCTTCCCAACCACGATAAATAAATGTATGACTATGTGTTGCGGCTTTTATTGAATTTATCATAACACTTAAGTCACCACTTGTTGGATTTTTCATTCCAACAGGAATATCGATACCACTTGCTGTCAAACGATGTTGTTGATCTTCAACAGAACGAGCGCCAACAGCACAATATGATAATAAATCAGATAAGTAGCGATGATTTTCTGGATAAAGCATTTCATCTGCACATGAAAATCCAGTATATTTTAATGCGTCCATATGAAGTTTACGGATTGAAATTAAGCCATTTAGCATATCTGGAAGACTGTTAGGATCTGGTTGATGCAACATTCCTTTGTAACCATCACCAGTTGTTCTAGGCTTATTTGTATAAATTCTTGGAATAATAATAATAACATCATTTACTTGATCTTGAACTTTTCTAAGTCTTGAAATATAGTCAAGTACAGCTTCACTATTATCAGCTGAACAAGGTCCAATTATTAATAAAAATTTATTACTAACTCCTCTAAAAACATCTTTAATTTCTTGATCATTTTTAGCTTTAACTTTTGCTAAATCGTCACTTAAAGGATATAGATTTTTAATTTCTTGAGGTGTTGGTAATTTACGTTTAAATGTCATATTCATAATAGTATTCTCCTTAGTGTAAAGTATTTGAATGTAAATTTTGCATCAACTCTAATAAAAATGTTTGATATTCTTTCGAAATATCCATCGTTTTTGTCAAAAATTCAATATAATAGTTGCGTAAATCAGGATTATTAATGTAATTAATGTTACGCTTAATATTTTCTTCTTCGCGAATACTATCAAAAATTGGCAATTTATTTGCAAATTTATATTTTGCAATTTCCTTCGATAACATCATTCTTTCTTCAAATAATGAAGCCATATTTTCATCTATTTTATTAATTTTAAGACGTATTTCTTCTAAATTATTCATAAAATCTCCTCAAATATTTTAATTTTAAATGTATATAATGTAGTGGTGATCAAATGTTAAATATTAATCAACAATTACTTGCAATTGAAGAATCAAAAATAAAACAATTTAATGATCTTGCAAGAATAAACAATGCAAAATATATTTTATCGATTGGTGAACCATTTTTTGAAACACCACTTGTAATAAAAAAGGCTTGTTTCAATGCATTAAAAAATAATTACACTCATTATTCTCCTGCAGATGGTTATGCAGATGTAAAACAAAGAATTATAAGTTTTGAAAATGCAAACCATTGTACAAAATATAAAGCAGATAATGTTTTAATTACTAATGGATCTACTGATGCATTATCTTCTACATTATTAACAATTCTTAATGAAGAAGATGAAGTAATAGTTTTTATTCCAGCTTATAATTTATACCATCAAATATGTAAATTTGCTAAAGCTAAAGTTATAAATATTAATACAGAATCGGATAATTTTCAAATCGATTATCAAAAGTTAACTTCAGCGATTACTTCTAAAACTAAAGCAGTAATAATTAATTCTCCCAATAATCCAACAGGAATAATTTATGATGAAAAATCACAAACAAATTTAATTAAACTAATGAAAAAATATCATTTTTGGTTAATTATAGATAGTGTATATGAGCAAATTAATTTTAGTCATAATACATTGCATAGACTATTTGACGATGAAACATTAATTGATAGAATAATAATCTGTCAAAGTTTTTCAAAAAGTTATGCAATGACGGGATGGCGAATTGGTTATATTGTAGGAAATAATTACTTAGTTAAACAAATTACAAAACTTCATCAAATTTTAACTGTATCAACAAATAGTTTTATTCAAAAAACATTAATTGCAACATTAGATTTTGATAATTCCAAAATGATTTCCAAATATCAAAAAAATTCTGAATATGCATATGAACGACTATTATCAATGGGATTAGAAGTAATTAAACCAATGGGTGGATTTTATCTTTTTCCTTCAATTAAAAAATATAACATTGATTCATGGACATTTTGTGTAGAATTTCTAAAAAAATATCAAACAGCAATTTTACCTGGAATTTGTTTTGGAATAGATGGTTATGTAAGAATAAGTACTTGTATTGATTTTAAATCATTAAATGAAGCTCTTAATAATCTAGAAAATTATTTAAAAAGTTTATAAAAAACTTTTATAAAATCTTTAATTAATAAATAATGTAAATATTTTATCATATTTTTTTAATAATATCTAAAAATTTGCGTTTAAATTGAAAGCAATTTTAAAAGTGATTTTTTTTAAAAAAATATCAAATTTCTAACTGCTTAAAATAATATTGTCTTTTGTTTGACTTTTTAGGTAAAAATAAGTATAATAATTACGATACATTTTAATCTATCCATTAAATGGATAAACCCACACAATGTGCCCTTAATTTTAAACTAAAAAATTACGGAGGAAATTAAAATGCGCACAACTTATATAGCAAAACAAAGTGATATTGAACGCAAATGGTATGTTGTCGATGCAACAGATTTAGTTTTAGGACGTTTATCAGTTGAAATCGCAACAGTATTAAGAGGTAAACACAAACCAACATTTACACCAAATATTGATGGTGGAGATTATGTTATTGTGGTAAATGCCGAAAAAGTTGCTTTAACAGGCAAAAAATTGAAGGACAAAAAGTACTACCAACATTCTGGCTACGCTGGTGGACTTAAAACAAGAACAGCTGAAGAAATGTTCGCAAAACAACCTCAAAAGGTTATTGAATTAGCAGTTAGAGGAATGCTACCAAAGGGTCCTCAAGGTGACAATATGTATCGTCGTTTATACGTATATGTTGGTCCTGAACACCCACATGCAGGTCAAAAACCTGAAGCGTTACCTAAAACTAAGTAGAGAGGAGATAACTTATGGAAAAAGCAGTTTACGCAGCTACTGGACGTCGTAAAAGTTCAGTTGCGAGAGTTCGTTTATTACCAGGTACTGGTAAAATAATTATTAATGATCGCAGTTTCGCAGATTATATCCCTTCTGCAGCGGTTCGTCTTGACGTTCTTCAACCATTAACATTAACTGAAAATACTACATCTTATGACATTATTGTTAATGTACAAGGTGGCGGTATTACAGGTCAAGCTGGTGCTATTCGTTTAGGTATTAGCCGTGCTTTATTATTAGTTAATCCTGATTATCGTTCAACATTAAAAAGAGCTGGTTTACTTACTCGTGATCCACGTTCTACAGAACGTAAGAAATACGGTCTTAAGAAAGCTCGTCGTGCACCACAATTCTCAAAACGTTAATATTTCAGATTGTTTGTTATTTAAGACCACTAATAAAAATTGGTGGTCTTTCTTTTTTAACTATGAGGTGATATAATGGAAATTAATTTATATAATTCTTTAACAAAAAAAATTGAAAAATTCAAACCAATTACGGACAATGTTTTAAACATTTATGTTTGCGGTCCTACTGTATATAATCATATGCATATTGGAAATGCCCGTCCTGTTGTCTTTTTTGATACATTATGTCGTTTTTTTAAATATTTAGGATACGAAGTAAACTATGTAACAAATTTTACAGATATTGATGATAAAATAATCAAGGCAGCCCATGAAGCAGGAGTGTCAGAAAAAGAAATAAGCGAACATTATATTTTAGAATATCAAAAAGTTGTAAGTCGGCTTAATTGCTTAAATGCTAAATACAATCCAAAAGTAACTGAGACAATGCAAGAAATAACTGATTTCATTGAAGAACTTGTTGATAAAGGTTATGCATATACTTGTGGAACTGATACGTATTTTAGAACCACAAAAGTTCCAACATATGGGATGCTAAGCAATCAAAAAATTGAAGATTTAAATTATGGTTCAAGAATTGATGTTGCGAATGAAAAAGAAAATCCTTGTGATTTTACTCTTTGGAAGAAAACAAGCGATGAAGGAATAAAATGGCCTTCTAAATTAGGCGATGGAAGACCTGGTTGGCATACAGAATGCGTTGTAATGATTGATAAAATCTTTGGTGGAAAAATTGATATTCATGGTGGCGGAAATGATTTAAAATTCCCACATCACGAAAATGAAATTGCTCAATCAATGGCGATGCATAATCATCCGATTGCAAATTTTTGGATCCATAATGCAAGAGTTGACTTAAATGGTGAAAAAATGAGTAAGTCACTTGGAAATGTAATTTGGATTAAAGATTTAATTACAGAATATTCTGCAAATGCCTATCGTTTAATGATTCTATCAAGCCAATATCGTCAAAATATTAATTATAGCAGTGAATTAATGGCTTCATACCAAAAAGAAATTGAAAAAATTGAAAGAACATATTTAAGTTTATATCGTAATGTTGAACTATCTGGTGAACTTGAACAAGGAAAAGTTATCGATGAATTTATTAACCGATTTATAAAAGAAATGGCAAATGACTTAAACACCGCAAATGCGATAACAGTTTTATATGAGTTAATTAAACAAATTAATAAGGATTTAAGATCAAAAGAAAAACTTTATCAATTAAAAGATTTATTAAAAACAATTAATGCAATGTTTACAATTTTAGGCTTTAAAATGGATGTTACACCATTAAATGATAGTGATCTTGAAATTGTTAAAAAATGGCAAGCCGCAAGAGAAAACAAAGATTTTATAACTGCTGATACTTTAAAAGAACAAATTAATTCACGAGGAATCAAACTTTAATGGAAAAATATCAAACATTAAATGGTAATAATTTAGCATATATTGGCGATGCTTATTATGAATTAATGATTCGTACTTATTTAATTAACAAAGGTATTACAAAAAGTAATGAACTACGAAAAGCTGCCAATAATTATGTTAGTGCTCATGCACATGCAAATATTTATAAAAAAATAAATTTTCTATTCACTGAACAAGAAATTGAAATATTTAAAAAAGGACGTAATAATTTTAGTAAAGCACACCGAAAAAATATGAATTTAGGTGAATATTCACTATCAAGTGGAATAGAAGCTCTAATTGGTTATCTTTATTTGAAAAAAGACCAACAAAGATTAGATTTTATAATAAGTAAAATGATTGAAGCAGCCGAGGTGATAGAATGATTATTTATGGGAAAAATGCGGTGATGGAAACATTGAAATCACATAAAAAAATAAACAAACTTGTGATCACAAAAAATAACCAAAAACTAGTTGAACCATATTTAAAAGAAATAAAAAACATTATAATTATGGACACCAATAAAATGATTAAAGAATATGGTGATAAAACACAAGGAATTGTCGCAGAAATTACTGATTACAATTACAAAAATTATGATAAAGTAATTAAAAACTTAGAAACGCATGAAAATGTAACGATTGTTATGCTTGATGGATTAGAAGACCCTCATAATCTTGGTGCGATTTTAAGAAGTGCAGATGCGACTAAAACTGATGCAATAATCATTCCAAAAAATCGAAGTGTTCGTTTAAATGACACTGTTGCAAAAGTATCAACTGGCGCAATCGAATATGTTGATGTTGTGGAAGTAACAAATTTAGTAACAACAATTAAAGATTTAAAAACAAAAGGCTACTGGGTGATCGGTGTTGAATTAGATGGCTCAGTTGATTATCGTGCACAAGATTATCATGGGAAAATTGTTGTAATCATTGGTTCAGAAGGACGTGGAATTAGCAAATTAGTTAAAGAAAATTGTGATTTTTTAGTAAATATTCCTATGTATGGTAAAGTTAATTCCTTAAATGCGTCAGTATCGGCAGGAATAATTTTATATCAAATATTAACAAATCGGGGTGAATAAAATGGAATATTGGGGATATAATGATTATGAACTATTATATTTAGCAAAAGAGAATAATGATGAAGCACTAGATATCATCTTTACTAAATATAATAAATTAATTTTAAAAAAGGCTAATGAATATCGAAAATTACTTAATTTTGATGATTTATGCCAAGAAGGAAAAATGATTCTAAATAAAGCAATCTTAAATTTTGATGAATCATATAATAAAACTTTTACAAGATATTTTGAAATGCTTATTGAACATCGCTTCATTGATTTAATGCGAAGAAGATTAAGAGAAAATAAAAATGTAAAATTTGATAATGATGAAATTGATAATTATCAATTTAATAATGAATGTAAGATTAATAATTTAATTTTAAATGAAACAATAAATATCAATTATCAAAAATTATCTTCTTTTGAACAAAAAGTTTTTAAGTGCAAATTCATTGAAAACATGAAAGTGGTTGATATTGCGGCTAAACTTTCTACTAGTTCAGTAAATATTTCAAATGCTATTCAACGAATTAAATCAAAAATCAAAAAATAGTTAAACAAAAATTAAAATAAAAAAATATATAACTTGACAAATAGCGTATTTTTTGATAAAATAGTATAGGTTATGGTGATATTATGAGAGAAAAAATAATTTTAGTGTGTGAAGAATGTTTATCACGTAATTATCACACCGAAAAGAATAAATTAAATACAACAAAACGAATCGTAATCAAAAAATATTGCCCAAAATGTAATAAACAAACCATTCATAAAGAAACAAAATAGGTATATTAATATCGAGGAGGACAAATATGTCAACAAAAGAAGTTGCAGTTACAAAAGAAAATAAAAAAGAAAAAGGAAGAATTGTAAAATTCTTAGAAACTGAATATAAATATGAAAACTTTATTTTAGTTGCATTATCATTATTTGCAATTGTATTTGGAGTTTTAATTTTACAAGATACTTTCTCTATTCCGGCTGAAGCGTTTTTAGTTGGTTCTTATGCAGATGTATTTGCATGGGTTCTAATTGTATTAGGCGTTATTTCTCTTTTACTTTGGGCTATTCCATTTTTTAGACCAAGTATTTCAGAAGTAAAACATATCAAAGGTTTAAAGAAAAAGGAATTTTTAGGAAATATTGTTAAAGTTTTAGTATTTACAATTATTCTTGCAATTTTATTTTTCTTATTTGATTTATTAATTGAAGTAGTTATTAGTTGGATTAAATAGTATGGATACTTACGAAAACGAAAGAGCTTGGTATGTAATTCAATCATACGCCGGCTGTGAAGCTGCAGCGAAGCGAAATCTTGAACGTCGAATTGAATCAATGAATATGCAAAATTATATTTTTAGAGTTTTGATACCTGAAACAGTTCGTCAAGAAAAGAAAAAGAATGGTGAAATTAAGGAAATTTCGGAAAAAGTATTTCCTGGTTACATATTTGTTGATATGATTGTAACAGAAGAATCATGGTTCGTAGTGCGAAATACCCCAATGGTAACAGGTTTCTTAGGATCAAGTGGTGGCGGAGCAAAACCAGTACCACTTCCACCTGATGAAATAATTCCAATTTTGCGTCAAGCAGGTGTTCAAGCTGAAGCCAATATTAACTTTAAAGTCGGAGATACAGTTCGTGTTTTAACTGGTACATTTGCCGGACAAGAAGTTGTTGTTGAATCAATATCAGTCGATACGCAAATGGTTACTGTACTAATCGAAGTATTTGGTAGACAAACACCTCAAGAACTATATCTTGATGAAGTTGAACCAATTAAATAAAAAAGATTATGGGCACCATCGAGTGCTCTTTTATTTTAAAAA
>CAYVQA010000022.1:0-18516 GCA_964453965.1 uncultured Staphylococcaceae bacterium | reverse complement strand
TGATTGTTCCTTATTGGTTTATTGGTAAAACTGCATTTAGTTGGGAAGTATATCGATTTTATATTTGTCATGGTTTACTTTTCATCTCATCGATTTTACCATGTTTATTTGGCTTGCATACATTAAAAATACATCATTGTTGGAAAATAGGTTTACTTTTTTTTATTGTAATCATTTTAATTTTATTAAACGATATAATCCTAATAAAAACTGATAATTATCCTGGTACGAATTCTAATGATATTTTTGGTAGTCTGATAAAGGTCAACCCTGGTTGGTCGATGGGACCGTCGTCAAATATGGAATGGGTAGAAAATATTGTCAAAATTTTTTCACCATCCTTTTTTCGAGGTAATAATTCATGGAATATTTACATTCCAATTCTTTGGTATGCAATTCCGCTTTATTTAGGAATAACTTTTTTGATTTATATTACATATGGAATTTCATGCATATTCGTAAAAAAAGACAATAAAATTAAGTGAAAATTGGGTCATTTTGATGGCCCTTTTATTTTTTAATGATAATAATCGCGATGGGTAGTATTTAAATTGAAAAAAAAATTAAAATGTGATAAAATTTATTAACATATTAATTTGAGGTATCATTTTATGGAATTAAACGCAAAACAAATTAGAAAAGCAAATGCGATATTTGCTTTAATTATGGCAATTTTAGTTTTAGCATTAAAACTAAAATGGGTGTATTATGTTTTTACAATTATTTTATTAATTGTTTTTATTCCTTCAGTTATTTATACATTATTGAATTTTAATAATGTTAATAAATATGTAATTGTATATTTATTCAAATCAATTATTTGTGTAACTTCAGGTATTTGTTTATTTTTAATTCCTAAATATTTAGGATTATTTTCTGTGTTCATAGGAACATTTGTTATTATAGGCGTATTATTAGAACAACGTGTTTTAATAAATGATAAAAACCATTTAGGAAATAGTTTTTGGCAAATAATTGTCGGAGTTGTTTTATTAATTATGGGAATCGGTTATATTTTACCTATCAAAACAATTATTTTAAAATATGTTTTAGGAATAATTATTTCGATTATTAGTATTATCATTATTTTATTATCAAAAGAACCAAAAGAAAATTTTGATGAAATTTTAGCAGATTATGAAAGAAGATATCAAGAAAGCCATAAAGGTGATAATGAAACTGTAATTGATGTGAATGATACAGAAGATAACGATGAAATTTAAACAAATTTATTTAGAAATAACAAAAGAATGCAATTTGCATTGTTCATTTTGTCCAGCCGTATTCACTAAAGGGCAACAAATGAGTATTGAACAGATAAAAAGCGTAATTGAAAATACTAAAGAATTTACTGATACATACTATCTTCACATTTTAGGTGAACCATTATTATATCCTAATCTTTCAAAACTTTTTGAATTAATGGAGTTTTATAAAAAAAAGATAAAGATTACTACAAATGGTCTTTTACTTGCAAAATATCAGAATCTTATTTTTTCATATTCAAGTGTAAAGCAAATTAATATTTCAATTCAGTCATGGTTAAATTTTTCGCAAGATTATCAATTAGAATTAATTAACAATTTAGCCGAGTTTATTTTTAAAAATCAAAATAAATTAACAATTATGATTAGATTTTGGAATAATAAAAATGATGAAATGATTCATAAAAAAAATAAATTTATTTATGATCAATTAATGTCTCGATTAAAAAAATATTATTGTGAAATGAAAAATTTATCATATATTGATTTAAAATTTGAAAAAAAATTAATCAGATTAAGACCATATTTATTTATTTCCCTTGATGATGAATTTATTTGGCCTTCATTAGAACATCATATTAATAACAATCCAAATAATTGTTTAGGTGGAAAAATGCAATTGGGAATTTTAAATAATGGTAATGTTGTTCTTTGTTGTTTAGATTATTTAGGACATACTAAGATTGGAAATATTTTTGAAGCTGATTTAAAATCTATTTTAAGAGATAAACCATATTTGAATTTTTTAGAATTGATTAAAAATCATCAATCATATTTTGAACTTTGTCAAAAATGTGATTATCGCAATCGTTTTAATTAAAAAGGAGGTGCACAATGAAAGTTATTATTGAAGAAGATAAAAATCTAGAAGAACCGACAATTGTTATTCATTGTGCGGAAGTTGACAAAAATATTAATCATTTAATTGAAGTAATTAATAGTTATTATTTAACATTAACGGGTAAAATTAACAATGAAGAATATCTTTTAAAATTAAATGATATTTTATATTTTGAAGCTGTTGATAACCGAGTTTTTGCGTATACAAGCGATAATATTTATGAAGTAAATTATAAAATCAATATTTTAAATGAAATGCTTGTAAAAACTTCATTTCTCCAAATATCTAGAACTGTAATTTTAAATATTGTCAAAATAAAAAAAGTATCGAAAATCGTTAATGGTCGTATGATGGCAATTTTAATTAATCAAGAAAAATTAATCATATCACGAGCATATGCTCAAAATTTGAAAAACAAATTGAAAAGTTAGGAGGTAAATAATGAGTATAAAAAAATTTATAGGTAATCCAAAAAGATACATTAGAAGTGTTTCTCTAACGTTTGTTACTCTTTTTTCGATGATTATTGGTGTTTATTCAGTAATTGAAGGGTTTGTTTTTAAACAAAATACTTTTTCATATCGATACTTTTTATATATGGCATTATTTGCTTTCATAATTAGTAATTTTATGGTTTTATTTTTTAAAATAAATAAGGTTACGTATTTTGTGCAAATTGTTATTGTATATTCATGTTTAAGTGTTTTAGTATATATAATGGGTTTTTTATTTGATTGGTTTAGTTTTAAACGTCCAACTTTCTTAATAATTTCATTGATTGTTACAATTTTTGGATTAGGACTATTTTATTTATTATTTCATATTTATAATTATTTTGAAAATAAAAAAATAAATTCTGACATTCAAAATTATCAAGAAAGAGTGAAAAAATGAAGAAAATAATCAAGTGTTTATTATTTATAATTTGTATGTTTAGTCTAATGATCCTTTTTAATAGTCATGCGGAAATGATTGGTATTAATGATTTTGACATAGATGTACGCAATGAACTTGCACAATCAAAAACAAATTTAATTTTATCATGGACAATTAACGAAGAAATTGATGAATTTAGAATTTATACGATACTTACAAATGGGCAAAAAGAATTATCATATATTTATAGCTATAATTCTGGTCGTGATAATATTGGCAATTTAGAAGTAACTTTAAATGAAAATGGTAAATATGAATATATTGTTGAATTTCAAATTGATGTCATTAGAACAGGAAATTTAAATATTGAAATGATTTATACAATTGGTGATGAAAAATATGAATATCGTAATTATATAATGACAAAAGGCGATGTTGTCGATGCTAAATCATTTACAAAAGCTAAAGCAATTTTAGTTGGATTAATTATTACATTATTTGTTGTTGTTGGTTCACTTTTGATTTTTGAATCTTCAAAAACCGAATATGAATTAAATGATGATACGTTAACAATTAAAAAAATACGGAAAGGATAGATTGAAATGAATAAAATTTTTGGTGCATATTTGGAAGATTACCATTATATTAAGTTAATTGTGCCAACATATGAATATTTTGATGTAAACAATTTATGGTTAATTGGCAATGGCGAGAGAATTCAAATGCGTGTTTTTAAAAGTGAGCAGTTTGGCAATGAATTTCACATTCATACTAGTTTTAAAGGAATCATATGTCTTCATAAAGATTATGAAGTTGATATTGATAGTCGTGTTACATATAATTTAACATTAGGAAAAATTACAAAAACAGCACGTTTTGAGCTTGATAACTATTATGATGGACCATTAGGATTTGAATATAAGAAAGATTATACAATTTTTAGAGTTTGGACACCAGTTGCAAAAGATTTACGACTTGTGTTAATTAATCATCATCAAAAAGAAGAAGAGTTTTATTTTCAATACGTTGATAAGGGATTATGGACAATAAAAGTGATGGGTGATTTAGATGGCTATGGATATTATCTTAAAGTACGAATAAATGAAAAAATGCATTCAACTTTAGATCCATATGCGGTTGCAAGTGCAGCAAATCATAAATATAATTATGTTATTGATTTTAATAAAACATATAAAATGAAATATAAATATCAACCAACCACTAAATCATTTGATTATGTTGATGCGGTTATTTGTGAAATTAATGTTCGTGATATTACAATTGGATTGGATATGCCTAATGCAGGAACATATTCAGCTTTAATTAATACAACAAATGAAAATGTTGGTTTAGGATATTTAAAAAATATCGGTTATACTCATATACAATTAATGCCAGTATATGATTTTGGTGGTGTTGACGATATCGAAAAAGATAAAATGTATAATTGGGGCTATAATCCGATTCAATATAATGTTCCGTCAGGTTTCTTTTCGGCTGATCCAAATGATCCATATCAGCGAATAAATGAATTAAAAGAATTAATTGATACTATTCATAGTTTAAAAATGGGTGTAACAATGGATGTTGTATATAACCATGTATATGAATATGATAAATTTTCATATGCAGTATTAGTGCCAGGATATTTTTTCCGCGATGATAAACTAGGCTATATGACTAATTCATCAGGATGTGGTAATGACTTTGCGAGTGATAAAATGATGGCAACAAGGTTTATTACTGATTCAATTGTTTTTTGGCAACACAATTATAATTTTGATGGTTTTCGATTTGATTTAATGGGACTTTTAGATACAGATACACTAAATGAAGTAGTAACTTTAGTAAAAACAGTAAATCCATATGCGATGATTTATGGAGAAGGTTGGAATATGGATGTAATGATTCCGATTAATAAACGCGCTAATATGAATAATTTTTGGGCAACGCCAAGAATTGCTTATTTCAATGATAGTTTTAGAAATAATATTAAAGCAAATTTTAATAATACACAAGCTGGCTATGCAATGGGAGGATTTGTTCATTCAGAGGTAATTCAAGATTTAATTACTGGTTCTTGTGTTAATGAATGTTTATTTGATAGTCCTAATCGTTCTTTAAATTATGTTGAATGTCATGACAATTATACTTTTTATGATAATTTAATACAAATAAAACCAAACTTAAAAGAAGAAGAATACGATGCATATGTTCTTTTAAGTTTAGGAGTAATAGCTTTTTCTCAAGGAATTCCTTTTTATCATTTAGGTGAAGAAGGAAAAAGAACAAAAAAAGGATATGATAATTCATATAATTTAAGCGATGAATATAATAAAATTGATTGGAAACGCATTGAAAATAATAAAAAAATAAGTAATGCATTAAAAGAAATGCTAGAAATCAGAAAAGAATATAAAGTATTTCGTTTAAGAGATTCAAAATCAATTAAAGAAATGGTCCGTTTTGATTCACAATCAAGTTTTTCAAAAGACAATTGGAAAAAAGAAGTAAGTTTCAAAATTAAAAATGATAAAGAAGTAATTCAAGTGATTTTTAAAAACGATTTTGATGAAGCTGCATTTTATTTTGCTCCAGGTGCAAAATTAATATTTAATGGTGAAAAAAGAGTTAATGAAGAAATTTCTTCTTTAATTTTAAATAAACCAGGTGCATATGTAATAAAAAAGAATTAGGAGAATGGATAAATGAAATTAATGATTATAATTATCAATACTGAAGACGAAAATAAGGCTGTAAAAGAATTAATTGATAAAAAATTTTTTGTAACCAAACTTTCAACAACAGGTGGCTTTTTATTAAGTGGTAACACAACTTTACTTGTTGGAACTGAGGATGATAAGGTTAAAAACGTTATGGAAATTATTAAAGAACAATGTCAAACAAGACATAAATCAACGTCAAATCCCAATTCTAATGAATTTTCAATGTTTAATTCATATCCTATCAGTATTCAAGTTGGTGGTGCAACAGTTTTTGTATTATCAGTTGATGAGTATAAAAAATTATAATATTCAAAATAAAAAGAGTTTGATTCTTAATTAATAAACTCTTTTTTTATTATATTTATTTATTAAAATTATTAACTAATTTAATCTAGATGATACTTTATTTTACTTTTTTTTAAAAAAAGTGTATAATATATAATAGAAATAATTTTTAATAATAAAAAAACTATTGAGGTGATTTTTGATGGAAAAATATGAAATACTTGATGATATTATTAAAAGAAATCATTGTTTAAATTGTAAAAATCCCAATTGTGTAAAAGGGTGTCCAATTAATCAACCTATTCCAGAATTTATTAATCTTGCTAAAAATCACCAATACAAAGAAGCGTATGAAAAGATTATTGAAAAAAGTACATTACCTGCTTTATGTGGAATACTTTGTCCTCACGAAAAACAATGTGAAGGTCATTGTATCAAAGGAATAAAAGGTAAACCAATTGAAATTGGTCTAATCGAGGCGACGCTAGCAAATCTATATCATAATAAAATTTATAAACTTGATGATAAATTAAAAAATATAAAAATTGCGATAATTGGCGGTGGAATTGCAGGTATCACGGTAGCTTTTGAAACAATAAAACATGGTGCAAGTGTTACAATATATGAAAAAAGTTCATTTTTAGGTGGAGCTGTTAAAAAAAATATTCCACCATTTCGATTTGATGATCGAATGTTAGATGACATTACTAATCAATTAATAGAATTCGGGGTGAAAATATTGTTTAATCATTCATTTGATGAAGATATTAAAATGATTGAATTAGAAAAATTTAATTATGTATTTTTTTCAATGGGAACAATGAATGAAAAAACAAGTTTTAACAAAAAATATAATGCTGTTTATAGTGGAAATCTTATTTTAGAAGAGTTTAAAAAAAATAATACTCTTCCTAAGGGACATAAATGTATTGTAATTGGTGCTGGCAATACCGCAATGGATGTTTCAAGAGTTTTCGCAAAAAATGGTTATGATGTAACAATAGTATACAGACGCACTTTAGATATGGCGCCTGCATTAAAAAAAGAAATTACTGACGCAACTACAGATGGAGTTAAAATTTTAGAATTAATGTCTCCGGATGAATTAATTTATGATGTTAATAACTTAAAAGGTTTAAAAGTAACGATTATGAAATTATTAGATGAATGTGATAATTCTGGTCGAAAGAAATTTACAAAAACTGAAGAATCATTGATTTTGGAAACTGATATAATTGTAGAAGCAATTGGTAGTTATCCTAATTATGAAATAATAAAAAAACTAAATTTACCTATTTTTGATAATGGTTGGATAAAACTTAATCAAAATCAAAATTTTGCTAGTTTTAATAACTATTATTTTATCGGTGATTATGTCAATGGTTCGACAACAGTTGTTAATGCGATGAAATCAGGAATTTCTGCAGTCAAAGACCTTATTAATAAAGAAAAGGAATGATTAAATGACATATTTATTTGGTGGATCATTTGATCCAATAACAATTGCCCATGAGAAAATCATAAACTATTTATTAACTAATGTTTTAGAAGCAAATGATTTGTTATATATTTTACCTAATGGTGATGATTATCATTTTTTAGGAAAAAAATTAACAAATTATGATATAAGAAAGGAAATGATAAACGCAATTGTAACTGATAAAAGAATTATTGTTTCAGATTTATTAAATATTCGTTCATTTAGTGGTGTTTATCAAATATTAAGAGAATTGAATCATCCTATTTATGTAATAGGAAGTGATTTATTATCGACAATTACGACTTGGATTGAGCCAGAAATTCTTATTGAAGAAAATAAGTTCTTAGTTGTTGAACGAGTTGGATACTCAAGCGAAAAATATTTATCAGAAAATAGTTTATTAAAAAAATATAAATCAAATTTTATTTTAACAAATTTACTTATTGAAGATATTAGTTCAAGTGATGTAAGAATTAAAAATAAATTTAATAATGTTTCACAAAATGTTTATGAAATAATTACTAAAAATAATTTATATAAAAAATAATGAAAGGATAAAAATATGTTCAAATACGATTATTTAAAAATTGCGACTGTGACACCTAAGACAAAAATTGGCTATCCATTAGAAAATGTTAAAGAAATAATAAAAAGTATTCAACTTGTTCCTAATGCAAAGATAATTCTTTTTCCAGAATTAGCGATAACTGGCTATTCGCTTGGTGATTGGTTTTTTCAAAATTCATTGTATAATGAATTTCAAGATGCATTAAAATATTTAGTTGATGCAAGTTCAAATCAAGTATTAATTGTTGGCGGTATCCTTCGATTGAATTCCACATTATTAAATGTTGCATATGTAATTCAAAATAAACATATTTTAGGTGTTGTTCCTAAACAATTTCTTCCAAAAAGCCATGAATTTAATGAACCAAGATATTTTATGAGTGGTCATGAATTTATGGAAACAATTTCTACATGTAAAATCTTTAATGAAGAAGTTCCTTTTGGAAAAATAATTTTTAAAGCGAATAATTATGATATCTCATTTGGAATTGAAATATGTGGAGATTTATGGAATAATTATAGTCCGCATATAGATTTGTATTATCAAGGTGTTGATATTGTATTTAATTTAAGTTCTAGTCCTTTTTATGTAAATAAAAATCAAACTCGAAAATTAATTTGCAAATCTGCATCAATAAAAGGACAAGGTGCATATGTTTATACATCGACGGGAGCTTCTGAAACAAGTAGTGATGTTATTTTTGCGTCACACCAAATTGCATTTGAATGTGGAATTGAAAAATTAAATCAAGTATCTTTTTCATTTGAAACAATTGCTAACTATGTTGATGTCGATTTAGAAAAAATTCATTATGAACGGTTATCAAATGATTGGCTTGAAATGAATTCTTCTTTGAATTACCAAATTGTTAATTATAATTTAGAAGAATCAAGTGATTATTCATTAGAACTATTACCAACTGCTTTCCCTTTTAAACTTGATGAAAAAGCCGCACAAGATGTCATTGACGCAACATCAGCTGCTCTTTATAAAAGATTAACACATATTGGTTGTGAAACAACAATTATCGGAATTAGTGGCGGATTAGATTCAACTTTAGCACTTTTATTTTTAGTTAATGCATATCAAAAATATCATTTAGATTTGAAAAAAATTATTGCGGTGACAATGCCAGGTCTTGCGACGGGAAATAAAACAAAATCATTAGCTATTTCTTTAATGGAAAAACTTAATGTTACATCATTAGAAATTCAAATTAAAGAAGAGGTAGAACATCATTTAGCATTAATAAATCATGATACTAAAACAAAAGATGTTACATATGAAAATGCCCAAGCTCGATATCGAACTTATCTGTTAATGGATCTTGCAAATAAATATAACGGTATTGTAATTGGTACTTCTGACATGAGTGAAATCGCCCTTGGTTGGTCAACATTTAATGGTGATCAAATGGCAATGTATGGCTTAAATTCGGGAATTCCTAAAACAGCAGTTAAGGATCTTATTGCTTATTTCCAAAAAATTTACCCTAATTTATCAGATGAACTTGATAAAATTACAAAATTACCAATTACACCGGAATTAACTGGAGATAACCAAACGACTGAATCAATCATTGGTGATTATACGATAAATGATTTCATCATGAATGCTATTTTTGGAAATGGATATTCAAAAGAACGTATTGTTTATTTATTAAATAAAGTATTTAAACTTAAAAATGATCAAGCAACTAATTATTATGATAATTTTATGAAACGTTTTAAAAGAAATCAATTTAAGCGTCTAACTGCCCCAGAAGGAATTAAAATTTTTGATTTTTCAATGTCACCACGAAGTGATTATCGTTTTCCAGGCGATATGAAATAAATTATTATTTTGTGATTAAAATAAATTTGTTTATTACTTGCAAATTTCCTAATATTATAGTATAATATACTAGATTTATAGGAGGTATAGCAAATATGCGTATCAATGTATTAATGAGATGTACTGTATGTAACGAAGAAAATTATTTAACAGAAAAAAATAAACGTAATACTCCTGACCGTTTAGAACAAAAGAAATATTGCCCTCGTTGCAAAAAAGTAACAATCCATAAGGAAAAAAACAAAAAATAGACATAGCTTGCGGCTATGCCTTTTTTTTACATTTTTTTATTAAATAATATGATAAAATAATTGCTAGGGGTGATATCATGGCAAAAGAAAAAGTATCCAACATTGATAAGGAAAAAAAAGAAGTAACATTTTATTATGAAATAATAGGGGTTGTTTTTATATTATTAGCGATTATTTCAATAACAAGATTAGGAAGAGCAGGAATAATTATTGCTTTAACATTTAAATTATTATTTGGCGATTGGTATTTCCTTTTTATAATATTTATTTTATATTTTGGTGTCAAATTATTAATTAAACATACGCCTATTAAAATTAAAACAATGCGTTTTATCGGCTTTATTTTAATTTTTATTTGTCTACTAATTTTATCACATAGTTCATTTTATAAATACATTAGTAATTATACAAATAATTCATTAAAAGCAACTTTAAGTTTTTATTTAAATGCTTTTAAATATCAGAGTTTTGATGATTTATCTGGCGGCGGTATTTTAGGTACTTTTTTTTATTATGCATTTTATTTATTATTTTCATCGATTGGGACAATTTTTATTGCAGTTATTATTCTGTATGTTGGAATATGTTTTATCTTCCAAAAAACAGTATTTGAATTTACAAATGTTATTATAAATTTTTTTAAATCAATATTTAAAAAAGGAATTAAAGTAAAAAACATTTTTAAATATGAAATCAAGCAATATCCTAATAAAAATTATCATATTCACATTAATCATAAATGGTTTAAAAGTCAAGTAATAACCAATGTTGATATAGTTAATAAAGAATATGAAAATATGGTTTTTTCAAAATGTCAAAAAGTAATAAATAGTTATCATTTTTTTTATGAAGAAATTAAAAAAATTTCATCATTACATATGTTTTTAATAATTATTAAGACATATCATTTATTTAATTTAGATTCTTTTCACAAATATTTAAAAAATAATCTAGGATATCCTTTTTTACTAAGAAAAAACGCAAATCAAATATTTTTAGAATTCAATACAAAAAATCCATATGGTTATTCATTTACTAATGCACTATTGTCGAATAAATGTGTTTTAGGAATTGATCCTTTTAATGAAATAATAGAGTATGATATAAATAAAAATTACTTAATCATTGGTAATAAGTATCATCATTTTTTAGCTGCGATTGAATATTTATTACTTAATAAATATGAAAATAATAAAGAATTTGTTATTATAGATGATAATTTTCCTAGTTATCAGTTGTATAAAAGATCGTTAAAAGATTTATTTCACATTTTTGATGAAAGTGAACAACGATTAAAAAAAATAAATGATCATAATTTTTCAAATTTTATTGATTATAATCACAATAATTCATTAGAACAAATAATTGATAAAATCATCATCATTGATAAGTTTGATTATATTTGTAATAGTATTGATTTAAAAGAATTATTTTTTAAGTTTTTAAATATTGCTCAAACTACTGGCTATCATATAATTGCGTTAGCTGATGAAGATTTTGAACTTTCAAAATTAGAAGAACAATTATTTAATATTAAAATTATCACAAATAACAACTTTGAAATAACAAAAAACTTTGTCAATCCAGTTATATTAAATACGATGTCAAATGTTGAAGGAATTTATTTGGAACAAAGTGAAGAAATGAGAATTGCCATGACATTACTTTCAACTGAAGAAAATAAAATATTAAATGAAAAATTAAAGGAAAAAAGAAAATAGTTTGGATTAACTATTTTCTTTCCATTTTTCAATTTGTTCATATCGTTCTTTAATTTGCCGTTCAGTTTTAGAACTATCTTTAGGAATATAATACTTTGTGCCAACAAGATTATCAGGAAGATATTGTTGATTAACCCAAGCATTTGGATAATCATGAGGATATTTATATTCTTTTTGATTAGGGTCAAATGAATAAGTATTTTTTAGATGAAGAGGAAGAGTTCCTCCTTTTCCATCAGTTATATCTTGGATTGCTCTATTAATTGCTTCGTAGGCAGAATTAGATTTTGGTGATAATGCCATCTCGATGATAATAACCGATAAGGGAATTCTAGCTTCGGGGATCCCTACTTCTCTCGCAGCAGATATTGCAGCATTCAAACGTGGTCCAATTGCTGGATTAGCTAAGCCAATGTCTTCGTAAGCACAGACTGTTAATCTTCTCGCAATAATATCTAAATCTTCAGCAACTAATAAAATAGCCAAATAATGAAGAGCTGCATCAACATCAGAACCACGAATTGATTTTTGAAGCCCACTTAATGCATCATAGTAATAATCGCTATTTGCGTCTATTGTTACATTTGCTTTGCCAATTGCTTTTTTGGCATCAATAATTGTAATATGTTCGGTTGAAGTAACAACAAGTGTTTCAAAATTATTGATTAAACTTCTTACTTCCATTCCTGATGTTTTAATAAGATAATCATAAACATCTTTATCAATTTCTTTATTTTTTGCAATTGATTCTTTTGCATTAATTAATATTTGCATTAAATCTTCTTCGCTTAAAGGATTTAGACGGTAAATATGACAACGTGATCTAATTGCAGGGTTAACTGAATGATATGGGTTTACAGTTGTTAAACCAATAATTCGAATGTCACCATTTTCTACAAATGGAAGTAAAAAATCCTGAATATCTTTTTTCATTCGATGAATTTCATCAATAATAATAATTGAATTTTCATAGTATTTTGCTTCAGAAATGATTTTTTTTAAACATTCTTTATTATCGGTTGATGCATTAAAACGATACCAAGGATATCCAAGCATTTCACATGTGCTTTCTGCAATTGTTGTTTTTCCACATCCGGGATCTCCATAAAGAATAAATGAAAAAAGATAGCCATTATCAACCATTTTTCGTAAAATTCCATCTTGACCAACAAGATGTTTTTGACCAACAATTTTGTCATAATGTTGAGGCCGCATTGAATATGCTAAAGGTTTCATATTATAAATATAATAATATCGATAATTAGATATTAATTCCTTTCCTTAGTTTAGTAAATTCGTATAATAAAGTTATAATTAACTTTATTATACCAAAAAAAATAAAAAAAAACTCCTAAAATGCTAGCACTTTACGAGAATAAATTAAAATGGTGCTCCTAATAAGAATCGAACTTATATTTCAGCATTACCATTGCTGCGTTCTGCCATTGAACTATAAGAGCATTCTTAATAATTATACCTTAATTATATTATTTTTGTCAATTAAAATACGATAAATTTTTATTATGTTAAAAAAGTTGAATTTTATCTGAAAAAACTCGCAAATTTCGGTTTAATATCACATTATTTATTTATTTTTATGGTATAATATGTATTATAATTGGAGGTTTTTGTATATGTATAAAATATTAGTGGTTGATGATGAAATTAATATACGCGAATTAATTAAAAAATATGCAAATTTTGAAGGCCATTTTGTTGATGAAGCAAGTGATGGCTTAGAAGCAATCGAAAAAGTTAAAAGTAATGATTATGATATCATTGTTATGGATGTAATGATGCCAGAATTAGATGGCTTTACAGCTGTAAAAGAAATTCGAAAAATTAAACAAATTCCTATTGTTATGTTATCTGCACGTGGCGAAGAATATGATAAACTGCATGGATTTGATTTAGGTGTTGATGATTATGTTGTTAAACCATTTTCTCCTAAAGAATTAATGATGAGAATAAATGCTATTTTATCAAGATATCATGTTAATACAAGTAAACATGATGTATGGGAATATAAAACATTAAAAATTGATTTAAATGCTAGAATTGTTTATGTTGATGGCGAAAGAATTGATACTACTCCCAAAGAATATAGTTTATTACTTTATTTAACTAAAAATAAAGATATTGCTGTAACAAGAGAACAATTACTTTCAGATATTTGGGGTTATGATTTCTTTGGTGATGACCGCACTCTTGATACGCATATGAAATTATTACGTAAAAAAATCGGTGAATATGGTCAAAATATTGTAACATTAAGAGGGGTAGGTTATCGCTTTGAAACGGAAAGTAAATAAAGTAAGCTTAAATTGGAAAATATTCCTCTTTATGGCATTATTTATTTTCTTTATTATTGGCGTTTTATGGCTATTTCAAGTTGTGTTGTTGGACAACTTCTATCGGGAAATTAAATTTTCAAGAATTACTAAATTATCAGATATGATAAGTTATAAGATGGAAGATTGCGATGATATAAATTCTATCCCAACATCCCTTGAAGAAAATTTAAAAAAACGTTCTGTAAATCATGAATCAAACATTTATTTATTTTATCAAGATTCAAAAGGTAATTATTGTACAAGATTAAGTATAATTGGATTTGGAGCATTTCCACTTGCGTCTGACCCCAAGGTTATAAAGGAAATGTGGGAAAAAGCAAAAGAAAATGAGTTAGATGAATTTATGTTTGATACTGCTAAAATTGAAGAAAATAATTATAATGATGATAATGGTATTTTTCATCAAGGTTCAGTAATTTTATATGGAAAATTTGTGACATTTAAAGATGGACAAGAAGCTTTGCTTGTTGTCAATACGCAATTACTTCCTGTAAATGTTGCAAAAGAAACTTTAAAAATTCAATTAATTTTCATTTGTTTTATTTTATTATTATTTGGATCAATTATTGCTTTAGTTATATCACGTTTTATTTCGAGACCGCTAGCTAAATTGAATGATGCTGCAAAACAATTACCAAATGGAAATTACGATGTTGATTTTGATGCAACGGGTTATTTAGAAGTTGAAGAACTTAGTGAAACTTTAAATTATGCAACACAAGAAATTAAAAAATCAGAAGAACTTCAGAGAGATTTGATTGCAAATGTATCACATGAACTAAGAACGCCATTAACTTTAATTGCTGGTTATGGTGAAATGATAAGGGATATTCCATCGGAAAATAATGAAGAAAATATTAATATTATTATTGATGAAACAAAAAGATTATCAACACTTGTAAATGATGTTTTAGAATTATCAAAATTACAATCACGTGTTGAAAAAATTGAATTTGAAACAATTAATATAACTGATTTAATTAAAAACGCAATTAAGCATTTTAATAATTATACTGAAAATCAAAAATATGAAATTACATTTGATTATGATGAAATAGTATATGTTAAGGGTAATCAAAAACAACTTATTCAAGTAATGTATAATTTTATAGGTAATGCCATCAATTATAGTAAAGATAATGAAGACCTAAAATGGGTAAAAATTAAACAAGAAATAATTAATGATAAAGTTAAAATTAGTATTAAAGATAATGGAATTGGCATAAAACCTGAAAATTTAGATAATATTTGGAATCGATATTATAAATTATATGATTCGCAAAAGAAAAAAACAATTGGTGCAGGTTTAGGATTATCTATCGTAAAAGAAATTCTAATTGTTCATGGGTTTGAATTTGGAGTAAAATCTGAATATACAGTAGGTAGTGAATTTTATTTCCTTGCACCAAAGATTGAAGGTGGAATCGATAATGAATAAATTTAATAATAATAAAAAAACACATTTTTTATTAACATTAGTAATGTTTTTTATTTGTATTTTACTATTAACTAGTTGTAATCAATTTAAAAGAGTTTACAAAAATGAAATTAAAAACAATGTTACAAATGAAATTACGAACAAAATTGTTTCTGTTGAAGATATTACAATTAATGATTTAGAAGACGCATTAGAACTAGCTTATCAAAAAGTAACTGATGCGTGCGTTGGTATTGTTCGAAAATATAAAACTACCGTTTCAAATATTGATGTATGGAAATCGGAAGCCACTGGTAGTGGAGTAATTTACAAACGAATTGAAAATAAAACAGATGAAGACGTTTTGGAAGGATATACATATTATTTAATGACCAATCGACATGTTATTTTAGGTAGTGACAATACAAAAGAATATCAAAATTATGTATTTATTCAAAGTGAAAATATCTATATTCCTTTGACTATTAAAGGATATGATGAAAAAGTTGATTTAGCATGTTTAACTTTTGAATATACAACGTATATCGAACCTGTAAAATTTGGAAATAGTGATAATCTAAAAAGTGGAAATTTTGCTTTTGCACTTGGATGTCCGAAAGGATTTGAATATTATAATTCAATGACATTTGGAATTATAAGTAGCCCTTTAAGATATTTATCTGATGATACAGATAATGATGGTGTTAATGATTTTGTATTTGAATATATTCAATTAGATTGTGCAATTAATCCAGGTAATAGTGGTGGAGGATTATTTAATTTATCAGGCGAATTAATTGGAATTAATACAATGAAAATTGCATCAGTTGATGTTGATAGTATGGGCTTTTCAATACCAATCAATATTATTAATAATTTATTAACTAATTATTTAGAAGAAAATAAAGAAATAATTAGACCGCGGCTAGGTATAAGTGGTTATGATGTTTCAAGTCTTACTGATTATACAATTATTTCAGCAGGTTTATTGGATTTACCAAATATCTATTATGGTGCAGTTCCATATGGAATTTATGTTTCGAGTATTGTTAAAAATGGAACAATGTCATCTTCTAATATTTTGGAAAATGATATTTTATTAGAAGTAGATGGAACAAAGATAACAAATAATTATATAGTTCCTGCAATGTTTAATTCATTAATAAAATATCATGTTGGCGATGAAATATCAGTAAAATATTATAGCCGAAGTCAAGATAAAATAGTAACTGAAAAAGTTATTTTAAAAAATATTTAATTTAGAATATGTGAATTGAAAATATAGTTAACAGGAGGAAATAATAATATAAAAATTTTTATATTATGCATGATGAATATGTATTTAAATGTAGAAAACTTATCTTTATCATTTGAAAATAAAACCTTATACAAGAATGCTTCTTTTAGAATTTTACCAGGCGATAAAATAGGCGTTGTTGGCGCAAATGGTATTGGAAAAACCACTTTAATTAATATTTTATGTGGTAAAATTTTACCCGATACAGGAACAATAACGTTTGATAAAAATATATCAGTTGGTTATTTAGACCAATATATGTCAATTAATAAAAATTTATCAATTTTGGAATATTTAAAAACGGCTTTTAGTAAATTATATTTAATTGAAACAGAAATGAATCAGTGCCTTGAAAAATTAAAAAGCACATTTGATGAAATTGTTCAAGGCAAATTAGTAAATCGTATTAATAATTTACGTGAAAACCTTGAAAATAATGAATTTTATCAAATAAATACTAAAATAATGAAAATAGCTAGTGGGTTAGGAATCATTAATTATAAAATGGATACACCAATGAAAAATTTAAGCGGTGGGCAAAAAGTGAAAGTTATTTTAGCAAAACTTCTATTAGAAAAACCTGATTTATTAATTCTTGATGAACCGACAAACTTTTTAGATACTATTCATGTTGATTGGCTTGTAAAATTTTTAAAAGAATATCGAGGAACTTTCCTAATTGTTTCACATAATCAGGAGTTTTTAGATGATGTTGTAAATGTTATTTTTGAATTGGAGTTTGGAAAAATAACAAGATATAAGGGCAATTATCAAGCATATTTAACAAAAAAAGCAATAATGGTCGAACACATTACTAAAAATTATGAAAAACAGCAAAAAGAAATTAAAAATTTAGAAGAATACATTGCTAAAAACAAAGTAAGAACTTCAACCGCAAAACAAGCAAAAAGTAGAGAAAAAAAATTAGAAAAAATCAATATCATTGATATTCCAAAAACAAGTGACATAAAAATCTTTTTAAATTTTAATTATCAACCAATTTCTAGTCATAAACTTTTAGAAGTAAAAAATTTGGAAATTGGCTATTATGGTTATTCACTTCTTCCTGAAATGTCATTTATGCTTAAAAGTGGTGAAAAACTAGGGATTACTGGATTTAATGGTATTGGAAAAACGACTCTTCTCAAAACTTTAATTGGTGAATTGCCTGTTGTAAATGGAAGTTTTAAATTCACTGAAAACGCAAAATTAACTTATTTTGCTCAAGAACATATATGGGAAAATGATGCAAGAACACCATTAGAAGAAATATGGTCACAATATCCTAATAAACTAGAAAAAGAAGTGCGCAATGAACTTGCGAAAGTTGGATTAAAGGGACCAATAGTTTTACAACCGATAAGAACACTTTCAGGAGGTGAACAAGCAAAATTGAAATTATGCAAAATGATGCTTGTAAAAGCTAATGTACTAATTTTTGATGAACCAACCAACCACCTTGATAAACTTGCAAAAGAAGGACTTGCAGAGGCATTAAAGAAATATCCTGGAACTGTAATTATAGTTACTCATGAAGAAGCCTTCTTAAAAGATGTTGCAACACGTGTTTTTAATATTGAAAGTCTTTTAGAATAAATACTT
>CAYVQA010000021.1:3341-19298 GCA_964453965.1 uncultured Staphylococcaceae bacterium | reverse complement strand
TTTCTTCAATTTCAATTGGAGAAGTTTTACTCATATAAGCTTCATAAATTGTAAATCTACCATCTTGAATTGCATTTGGCGCACCAAATAAAACAACTTTTGTTATAGCATTTCTAAATTCAGGTGTTATAGTTCTTAAATCTAAAACGAATGTTTGTTTTGTCCCATCAAATGTTACAGTTTTTTCTTCTTTTGAATCATCAGTAGCTCCTTCTACTTTAACCATCATTTTTTTACTTTCAGCACCTTTTGCAACAACAACAAGATATTTGAAGTTTTCTAATTTACCACGAACATTAGAAATAATGCATGACCATTCATTACCTTCATTCTTTTTATAGCTTACTTCTGTTTCTTTAGTTTCTGCATTTTGTTCGATTGTGTAAACACCATCTTCACCGTTTTCTTCCCATTTTGCATTAACATCAAATGTTTCAGAAACACCATCATATTCATTTACGTTTGATGGAATATTATTGAAATCAGTTTGAATAATATATCCATCCGCAACATTAGTGTTAAATGCTAATTTTGAAATTGTTACGTATCCAGTTGTACTAACTCTTCCTGCTGCTCCATAAACTCTAATTTCAGTAACTTTATTTAAAACATCTTTATGAGGTAATAAATTCCATTCATAAGTTGATTCAACAGTTGTTACATTTAAGTAAACAGCAAGTGTTGTATTACCTGCTACTAATTCAACTTTAACATCACCTAAGCCAGTTACAGTAATAACTAATTTTTGATATTTATTTAAGTCAGAATTTTTAATTGATTTTTTAATATAAGTATTGCGATGCGTTTCATCATCTGATTTTGTATAATCAAAATCAAGTTTTACTTTAGTATTTTCAGCAAGACTATAAACATTAGTTTCATCTGCTAAACTGAAATTACCTAAAACGCTATATGGATTAGTAACTTTATCTGTTTTGTCACATGAAACTAATCCAAAAACAGTCATTATTGCAAGTATCGCAATAAACATTTTCATAATTTTTTTCATTTAACGTTTTTCCTCCTTATTATTGAAACGTTTAAATTTTGTATTAATATTATATCATAGAAAAAAATAAATATCAATTTTTTTGCAAAAAAATTGCAAGCCTTTTCATTTTTTAAAAAAAATAAATATCTAGAAAATTCAATCTAGATATTTTTGTTTTTAGGAAATGGAAATATTAATAACATATTTGTTGTATTTTGATATTCTTTATAATCATATTTTTTATTTAGTTGTCTTTTTTCCATCATTGGAATATTAATTATTAAAATTGCTAAAGTAATTAATAATGGTCCTAAAAAGAAAAGTAGTTTTTTATCATCTAAAGATAGCATCATCAAGAATGTTCCCCACCACATCATTATTTCACCTAAATAATTTGGGTGTCTACTTATTTTCCAAAGCCCTGTTTTATTTACTTCAAACGGATTTTTTAAATTTTTTTTGAATTTATTCATTTGTATGTTGGCGATTAATTCTATTAAAATTCCAAGTATCACAATTATTAATGCAATAATTGTTGAAAGATTAATATTTGTAACAGTACTTAAATTTAAATAATGGAAAACCGGTAATATTGCAATGTAAATTACTAGAACTGGTAAAAAATGATTACCAAATAAGTTAATTAAAAATTTTAATTTAGGATGTTTATTTGTTATTTCAAAGAATCGCCAATCTTCTTCTTTTAAATCATTTAATCTAATTAAATAATTTATGGTAATTGAAATACTCCAAATAATAAAAGGGACAATTATTAAATAAGTTTGCGTGTTAATATCTTTAGTTTTAAAAGAATAGATACATACTAAAAAAGTTGGGATTAAGCTTAAAAATGGTTTTGTTATTGAACTTGATTTAATTATTAAACTGGTAATCCATAAAATGGTTGTCCAAATTAAGGAAATAACAAAAAGTTTTATGATTATATTATCAATTTTAATTAATGATTCTAAAAATATATAACTCATAAATAATAGTGTATATGTTATGATAATTATTAAGGTATTGATTATTTTCTTTTGCATATTTTTCTCCGATTTTTATTTCGTTTATTCTAGCAAAGTTTTAATTTTTTTTCAATTATTTTACTTTAGATACTTTAGTTTTGTGGATAATCATCCACGAAGATGTTTTTCATATTGATTATTTGCAAATATAATTTTGATTTTTTTATATAATTCACTATTTAATTCTTTTAATCTTACTGATAAATCAATATGAATGGTGCTTTTGGAATATCCTAATTTTCTTGCAATTTCACGGATATTGGAATTATTATCGATTAAAAGATTTGCAGCTAAGATGACTCTTTCTTTAATATCATTTCTCATTTTATCACCAATTTTATTATATGGCTTTTTATGATTCTTAATACACTTATTTTGCATAAAATTTCATTTTGTGATATTATAAATATTGGTGAATATTATGGAAAAACTAATGAATAATGAAAAACATTATATTACTTTAAATAATTATTTAAAATGGCGTTTTAATAAAAAGGTTTTTAAAATTGCACTTAATGGAAATTTTACTTGTCCAAATCGTGATGGCACAATTTCTAAAAAAGGTTGTTTATTTTGTTCAGAAATGGGGAGTGGTGATTTTGCAGGTGAAAAAGAAAAATCATTTGAAGAACAGTTTTTGAATATTAAAAATCTTATGGAAGAAAAGTGGTCTGATGGATATTATATTGCTTATTTACAAGCTAATACTAATACTTATGATAGTATAAATAATTTACGCAGAAAGTATTTTGAAATTATTCATCTTGATGAAAAAATTAAAATTTTTAGTGTTGCGACGAGACCTGATTGTATTAATGATGAAATTATTGAACTTTTAAAAGAGATTAATCAAACTGTTGAAGTATGGGTTGAACTTGGTTTTCAAACATCGAATGAAGCAACCGCAAAATTTATTAATCGCGGTTATCAAAATAATTGTTTAGTTAATGCGGTTAACAAACTTCACCAAGCGAATATTACCTCTATTGTCCACATTATTAATGGTCTTCCTGGAGATAGTTATAGTGATATGATCGAAACTGTTAAATTTTTAAATAAGTTGCCAATTTCGGGAATTAAAATTCATATGTTACATGTTATGAAAAATACACCTTTAGGACTTATTTATGAAAAAGAACCTTTCCCAATTCTTACTTTAAATGAATATGTAAAAATAGTTTCAATGCAATTATCGCTTTTGAATACGAATATTGTTATTCACCGAATAACTGGTGATTCGCCAAAAGATTTATTGATTGAACCAAAATGGACTTTAAAGAAATTTGTTGTGATGAATGAGATTGATAAATATATGCGGTTAAATAATATTTATCAAGGATCTAATATAAAAATAGCCAAGACGTTTTAAATCTTGGTTATTTTTTTAGATAAAATTTCGAATATTTTTATCTAATATATAATCCGATACGTATCGTCTGTAAATTATAGTTCGGATGCTTTTTTGCCAATTACTTTTTCAGGGTTAAGATATGCTTTACCTTTCATTACTTGAAAGAAGACATAATTTCCTGCATCTTTATCTAGTTCTGTATAACCGCTAACACCTATTTTATCTTTTTGATTAACGATCATTCCTTTTACCACAACTACTTCGCTTAAACCATAATAATACGTTTTAATATTGTCATCATGTTCAATAACAACACATTTACCATAAAGTGGTGTTTCTTTGACATCAATTACTTTTCCACTTTTAGATGCAATAACATCAAAAGATGTTCCATCTTTTTTCGCAAAACCTGTTCCTTGGCTAGTACGATAACTATTATTATATTTTATAAGCGATTTTGCTTGTTCTTCTTTGGTTCCGTCTTTTTCGTAGAATTTTCTTACGATTGTATAATCATCTTTTATTGGTAAAATGAAAATTTCATCGGTAATTTCGACTACGTTTTGATCGTTATTATTATTTCCTGAATTTGTGTTATCGATTGGATCATCATAGATACCACCTTCAACTACTTTTCCACTAGTTGAAATTACTAAAGCAACAACAAGCAATCCTAGCATGGCGACAAAGAAAATAAATTGAACTTTATTTTGGCTAATAAGTTTTTTCAAATCTTTCATTTTTATCACCTCGTGATTATTATGGAAGATTTGTTAATTTTTATACATTAAATTTAAAAAATATTTTAATTTTAAAAATTTATTATTTCTGTAATACATTCGATAAATTTAATTAAACCAAATGATATGATTGTTGACATAATTAATGATAATAATAAATAAAATAATTTTATTTCGAATACTTTTCCTTGTTTAAAAAATTTTTGAAGGTTTGTTTCCATTAGAATTTTTAAGGATATGATAAAAAAGCATAGAAACGAACCAAAATATATTATTGTTAATGCTTTATCCATTTAATACCTCTTTAAATAAGCGTAAGGCATTTTGATGAGTAATTTTTTGAATTTCTTCTTCGGTAAAATCTGCGTCTTTTAATTTTTCAACTAATAATGGTAAATAACTTGCGTCTTTTAATTCAAGTTCACCTTCTATTCCATCAAAATCTGACCCTAATGCTATATAATCGATGCCGATTAATTCTTTTAAATATTTAATATGTTTGATTACATCTGTTATTTCCATTTTGTGACTTTGTTCTTTTAAGAACTCAGGACAATAATTAATTCCTATTAAACAATTTCTTTTTTTCATTTCAATAAGTAATTCATCGCTTAAATTACGTGGAAAATTACATATTGTTCTTACATTTGAATGACTTGCAATAAATGGTTTTGTTGTATGTTTTAGAACATCTTTTACTCCTTTATCACCAAGATGTGATACATCGATAATCATTCCTAATTTTTCCATTTCTTTAATGATTTTTATTCCTTTTGTTGTTAGACCTTTTTTTGTTTCAATCATTGATTGAATTTTTTCATATGGCATTTCTTTTGTTATTTTATTGTTATCGATATTTGGATAACCTAATTCATTTGGATAATTCCAAGTAATTGTTATCATTCTTACGCCAAGATTATAAAATTCATGAAGTTTTTTGATACTTCCTTCTAAAACTTGTCCTTCTTCAATTGTTAATAAGGCGCTAATTAAACCTTGTTCATTATTGTCGAGAATATCTTGATAAGTATAGGCTGGTTTTATAATTTGCTTATATTGATTGATATTTTCATAATATTTTTGAATCATTTTTTTACAATAATCATATGGGCTATTTACCTTTTTGATATTTACGAACATCGCAAAACATTGTAACATGTAATCTCCTTGTTGGAGTTTTTTTAAATTGATATGTCCTTTTTTATTATATAATGAATCACTATTTTGCATTAAATGCATAATGGAATCACAGTGTAAATCAATTATTTTCAAATTATTATCCCCTTTATATTTATTATATGTCTAATTTTATTTAAAAATTATCACAAATTTCTAATCCTTCTAAGATTGCGGATGAAATTTGTTTATTTATTTCATCTTCTTTGATATAGTCAAAATTTTTTCTTGCAAGAACAATGATTTCTTTAAATCCCCACAAGAATCCTAAAGCTTCTAAATATGATGTTGCTTGGTCTAATTTATCTCTTGTTTCAATGTTCATTCCTCTTGTTGTAATATAAAGGAGTTTTTCACATTTGCAATTTCCATAGCAAGTAACATTGTTGCTTTTAAATGTTACATCAATGATTGAAACAAGTTCAAAGAAAACTTTTAATGAAGCAGGAATTGACATGTCCCAAAATGGTGCCGCAATAACAATTCGGTCAGCATTTTTTACTTGATTAGCCCATTTTAATACTTCATTTGATATTTCGCCTTTAAGGCGTTTTTTTAATTCTTCTTCTTTCACTACGAATAAATTCATTTCATTTAAGCATAATGTTTCAACATCATATTTTGTTTTTAATTTTTCAATGATTGGTGTAGCAATTTTTTTTGTTCTTGACGTATTATTTCTGATACATGCGTCGATATAAAGTAATTTTTTCATTTTTTTGTCCTTTTAAAAATGGTCATAATAGTGTTTACTATTTTGACCATTCTTTTTTTATAATTTTGATGCTTTAATTTGTTTCAAATTAAGGGCTAATTCTTTTTCCATTTCGGTAAAATCCATTAATTTTTGTTTATTATCTTGTTTTTGTGTTTTTCTTATTTCTTCTAAATTTTGTTTTGCGATTGGTAATGTATTACCTTCGGCAATTTCTTGGGTAATAACATTAATTGTAGAATCTTTGAATTCCAAGATTGCGCCACTTAAAACATAAAAATGTTCAATATTATTACATACTTCTTTAACAAAACCTTGATTAATGGGTACCACAATCGGAATATGATGTTCCAAAATGGCTAATTGGCCATTATTACCTTGAACAACAACATAATCAACTTCTTTTTTGGTAAATGTTCCTTTTGGACTTACGATTGATAAAATCATATTATGCCATCATCTTTTTTGCTTTATCGATAACTTCATCGATTGTTCCTGCATATCTAAATGCTTCTTCTGGTAAGTTATCGTGTTTGCCTTCAAGGATTTCTTTAAATCCACGAACTGTTTCTTTTACAGGAACATATACTCCTGGTTGACCAGTAAATTGTTCTGCTGAGTAAGTGTTTTGTGATAAGAATAAACGAATTTTTCTAGCCCTTGAAACTAATGCTTTATCTTCATCACTTAATTCATCCATACCTAATATTGCAATTATATCTAGTAATTCATTATAGCGTTGAATTGTTTTTTGAACAGCTCTTGCGACTTCATAATGTTCTTTACCTACGATTTCAGGTGCAAGTGCCCTTGAAGTTGATGCTAAAGGATCAACTGCTGGATAAATTCCTTCTTCACTAATTTTTCTTGATAAATTCGTAGTCGCATCTAAATGTGTGAATGTTGTTGCAGGTGCAGGGTCAGTATAGTCATCAGCTGGAACATAAACAGCTTGAATTGATGTGATTGAACCATCTTTTGTTGATGTAATTCTTTCTTGTAATAAGCCCATTTCAGTAGCTAATGTAGGCTGATAACCAACAGCTGATGGAGTTCTACCAAGCATTGCGCTAACTTCACTACCCGCTTGGGTAAAACGGAAGATATTATCGATAAATAGCAAAACATCTTGATGTTTTTGGTCTCTAAAATATTCAGCCATTGTTAGCCCAGTTAAACCAACACGCATTCTTGCGCCAGGTGGTTCGTTCATTTGACCAAATACCATTGCGGTTTTATTAATTACACCAGTATCACTCATTTCAAAATACAAGTCATTTCCTTCTCTGGTTCTTTCACCAACACCGGCAAATACACTTATACCACCATGTTCTTGTGCAACATTATGAATTAATTCTTGAATTAAAACAGTTTTTCCAACTCCAGCTCCACCGAATAAGCCGATTTTTCCACCTTTAATATAAGGTGCAAGTAAGTCAATTACTTTGATTCCTGTTTCAAGAATTTCGGTTTTTCCTGATAACTCTTTTAATTCTGGTGCATTTCGATGAATTGGCATTCTTAAGTTATTTTCTTGAATTGGCTCTTTTTCATCAATTGGTTCACCTAAAACATTAAACATTCTTCCAAGTGTTGCTTCACCAACTGGAATCATTATCGGCATACCAGTGTCGATTACTTCCATTCCTCTTACTAAGCCTTCAGTTGCGTCCATAGCAATACATCTTACGGTTCTATCACCATTATGTAATGCTACTTCTAAGGTAAGGGTTATTTCTACACCATAGTTTTGGTCTTTTGGAACATTAATTTTTAAAGCATTATTTATTGCTGGTAAATCACCATTGTCAAAGCGAACATCGACAACAGGCCCAGTAACTTGAACAATATATCCTTTGTTCATTTGTTCCTCCTAGTTTTGATTAATAACAGATGCGCCACCAACAATATCTGTAAGTTCAAGCGTTATTGCTGATTGTCTAGCGCGATTATATAATAATTCTAATGAATTAATAACTTCGTTTGCGTTATCAGTTGCATTTTTCATTGAGTTCATTCTTGATGCATGTTCACTTGCTTTTGAATCAAGGATGAGTCCATACATATAATTTTCGATATAAATTGGTAAGATTGTGTTAAGAATTTCATCAATACCACCGTCAAATTCATATTCTCCTAGTAATTTTTGACTAGTTTGATATTCTTTTGTTTCAAGTGGTAAAATAGTATCTTTTCTTACTTCTTGAATCAATGTATTAACATAATGATTATAAATTACTGTTAC
Organism: uncultured Staphylococcaceae bacterium; assembly: GCA_964453965.1. GTDB lineage: Bacteria > Bacillota_I > Bacilli_A > ML615J-28 > CAG-313 > CAYVQA01. Next base: position 11,055 of record CAYVQA010000021.1, on the reverse strand, counting down.
GCAATCAATTTCTTTCATTAAATAACTCATTACTAATTGATGAGTTATGTTCGAAATTTCATTAAATTCAACTTCATCTCTTAAAACATTGTTTTTATCAATTAACAGCGGATAATTCATTTTTTTACAATATGTGTATGCTTTTGTGCCAAGTGGTAATATAATATATTCATTTGTTTGTTTGTTTTCAATTGTTCTTGTTAATTCTTTTAAGATTGAAGAATTAAAAGCACCAGTTAAACCTCTGTCACTTGATAATACAACATAACAAGTTTTTTTGATATCCCTTTTTTGTAATAATTGATGTTCAAAATCAGTTTTTCCATTTACAATATTGACGATGATTTCTTTTGCTTTATCAATAAAAGGGCGAAATTCTTTGATTGCTTTTTCGGCTCTTCTTAATTTTGATGCAGAAACCATATTCATTGCTTTAGTTATTTGCGCTGTTTTTTTGGTTGAATCAATGCGATTTCTTACTTCTCTAATTGAATTTGCCATTTAATTCACCTCTTAATGATTTTTTTGATAATCATTTAATACTTTTTGCATTAATTCATCAGTAGGTAAATTTTTTGTTTCTTCAATTATTTTTACTAATTCTTTTCCATCATTAGATTGTTTTAAAAATAAGTAAAGACCTTTTTCATATGCTAAAATGTCTTCAACTTTTATTTTGTCTAAATAGCCATGTGTAAGGGCATATACTAAAATACTAAGTTCAGCTGATGTTACACTTTCATGTAAACCTTGTTTTAAGATTTCGACTGTTCTTTTTCCGCGTTCTAGTTTTGCCATTGTGATTTCATCTAAGTCAGAACCAAATTGCGTAAAGGCTTCAAGTTCACGATAAGCGGCTAAATCAAGTCGTAATGTTCCAGATACTTTTTTTACAGCTTTAATTTGGGCATTACCACCAACTCTTGATACAGATAATCCTGGATTAATCGCTGGTCTTACACCTGAGTAGAATAAGTCTGATTGTAAAAAGATTTGTCCATCAGTAATACTTATAACATTAGTTGGAATATATGCAGAAATATCTCCTGCTTGAGTTTCAATGATTGGTAATGCGGTAATAGAACCACCACCTAATGCGTCTGAAAGTTTTGCGGCTCTTTCTAATAATCTTGAATGTAGGTAGAAGACATCTCCAGGGAATGCCTCTCTTCCTGGTGGTCTTTTTAATAATAATGATAGTTCACGATATGCAGTTGCATGTTTTGTTAAGTCATCATAAATAATTAAAACATCTTTTTTATTATACATAAATTCTTCAGCCATTGTTACACCAGCGTATGGCGCAAGATATAATAAAGGTGAAGGAAGTGATGCAGAAGCAGAAACAACAATTGAGTAATCCATTGCATCATGGGCTTTTAAAGTTTCTACAACATTTGATACAGTTGATTCTTTTTGTCCAATTGCAACATAGATACAAATTACATTTTTACCTTTTTGATTTAAAATTGTATCAACCGCAATACTAGTTTTTCCAGTTTGTCGATCTCCAATAATTAATTCTCTTTGCCCTCTTCCAATTGGAACTAAGGCATCAATTACTTTTATGCCTGTTTCTAGTGGAACTTTTACACTTTGTCTAGCCATTACACCCGATGCTTTCTTTTCAACAGGGCGATATGTATCTGTTTTAATTTCTCCAAGTCCATCAAGTGGTTGGCCTAATGAATTTACTACTCTTCCAATTAAAGCATCACCAACAGGGACTTCTAAGATCCGGTGTGTTGCTTTAACGGTATCTCCTTCTTTTGTTAAGCTAGAATTTCCGAAGAGAATAGCACCAACATTATCTTTTTCAAGATTTAATACCATTCCATATAAGCCATTAGGAAATTCTAATAATTCACCATACATCGCGCTACTTAAGCCGTGAATTAAGGCAATTCCATCACCAACTTTGATTACTGTACCAGTGGTGATATCTGAACAGGCTTTAGAATAGTTTTTTATTTGTTCTTTAATTAAAGAACTTATTTCTTCAATTCTTAAAGGTTTCATTTTATTCCTAACCTTTCATAATACTATTTTTAATTTCTTTTAATTGGGTATCTAAAGAATAATCAATAATTAATTCACCAGCGATTACTTTTATTCCACCCATTAGATTATTATCAATATGATAACATATTTTTGGATTTTTATTAAATTTTTTTGTGAGATTTATTTTTAATTTTTCTTTTTCATTGTCTGATAAAGCGAATTTTGTATAAACATCAATATCAATTATTTTTAAATATTCTTGTAATAATTCTTTATATGAATCTACTATTTGGTCATATACATCAAAACGATTATTGTCAATTAAAACATAATGAAAATGTAAAAAATATGAATCATTTAAATCTATTAAGATGTTTTTTAAAATCTGTTTTTTTTCTTCTTTTGATATTGTTACAGATTCCATTATTTTTTTAAAGCTTAAATCTTTAAAATTTTCTTTCAAGATTATCAAATTTTGATATACATCTTCTACTTCATTATTTTCAGTTGCAAGATCGAATAAAGCTTTTGCGTATTGTTTACTTAATGTATTACTCATAAGCATCAACCATTATTTTAAAGAATCATCTTTTAAGAATTCATCAATGATTGTTTTATTTTTTTCTTCATTCATTTGATTGCCTACCATTTTATCAGCTAAAACATAAGCAACATCGACAATTTCTTTTTTTAAGTTTTCTCTTGATTCTTCAACCTGTCTTTTTAAATCAGCTTCTTCTTTTAATTTCTTATTTTCAATTTCTTCATATGCTTCTTTGATGATTCGATCCTTTTCTTGTTCACCAAAAGATGTTGCGTTAGTAATTATTTCTTTTGCAGATATTTTTGCATCATCTAAATATTTATTTGCTTCTTGTTTTAAAAGATTAGCTTCTTTTTCAGCTTCTTCTTTTTGTTTTAGACTTTCCGTTACTTTTTCTTTTCGTGCTTCTAAAAAAGCTGTGATTGGTTTCCAAAATTTAAAGCGAACAATTAAAATTAAAATTATGGTTGCTAAAATTTGGGCAATTAAAGTAAAGGCTGCAACATCTAATTTTGATAAATCAAGTCTTCCACCACTTAGTAGATCTACGCCATTTTCAATGATTTGAATTACACTTTCACCAAGATCCACTGCTAACAACATTTTTATCACCTTTTATAGGGCAAAAATTAAAATTAATGCAGTAATGAATCCATAAATACCAGTTGTTTCTGCAACTGCTTGTCCCATGATCATTGTTGAACGAATTGCGCCAACAGCTTCTGGTTGTCTTCCAACTGCTTCAACGGCTTTTGCTGCTGTTAATGCTTGTCCGATACCAGTACCAAAACCAGTAAATACCGCAAGACCTGCTCCAAGTCCTGCACCAAGTTTTGTTAAACCTTCACCAATATTTCCTTCAACCGCAAGAATCATTAAAGTGTGTAATAAATTCATAATTTTTCCTCCTTAATTTATTAATTTAGTTTTTAATTTTGAACACTAGGTTCATCAGGTAATTTTCCTGCAATAAATACAGTGGTTAATAACATAAAAACATACGTTTGGATTGCTCCAAAGAAAAGATCAAAAATCGCATGGAATATTGGAGTAACCACTGATGTAACACCAATTCCTAGAATCGGGCTGATTTCTGATAAAAAACCAATTATAGACGCATAAATTAATCCAATTATAACTGAACCACTTAAAATATTTCCAAATAGACGTAAAGCCAAAGAAAATGGAGTTAATATTTCACTAACAATATTAAGCGGCAACATAATAGGGGTAGGCTCTAAAAAGGTTGATTTGAAATAATTTTTAAATCCTTGATATTTAATACCTGCAAATTGAATATAAAAGCCTGATATAAGCCCTAAAGCTAAAGTTATGCATACATTAGCTGTTGGTGAAGTTAATCCAAACATCCCGGCTATATTAGCAATAAAAATAAAAATTGCTATCGTCATAACCCATGGCGCAAATTTTTTCCATTTTGGTCCAATTAATTCTTCAACTGTCCCATTTACCCAACTTACTAATATTTCGCATAGCAGGCCTATTCCTTTTGGTTCTTTTAAAGGATCTCGCTTCTTAAATAATGATCCTAAAATTGGCAGTATTATACATAAAATAATAATAATGACTAATGAAGATTTAAAGCTATCCGATGTTTTACTATATAAATCCTTTAAGTCATTAAAAATGCTTAACATCAATTTTTAATCACCTGCCTTTGTAAAGAGTTCTAAAATAACAATTGTTATCTTAGTAATAAGTAATCCCAAGCCACAAAATAATCCCGAACCAATACTAATAAGAAAAGATATTAACAATACTATAAAATAAATCGATAATGAATAAAAATAATTTAAATTTAATGTTTTCTTAGGATTAGAAATATTATATAATGCATTAGTAATAAAATAATTATTTTTAAATAATACTAAAATAGATGCGCCATAACCGATTAAAAAAGTTAATGCATATTGCCAATTAATTATTAAAAGAACTATTCCAATACTACATGCAATAATTATTGAACATTTGATTATTCTTTTTATTTCCGGAGAAATTTTATACATTGTTTTCCTCATTTATGTTTTCATCAAGATGAAAATTTTCAACTTGATTATTTTTTTCTTCTTTGTTTAATTTATCAATTTGAGCAATCAAATGAATAAAGAAATTAAAAATTCCAATTACAGAAAAAATAATTATCGATATCAACATATAATGATTATTTTCTTTTGAACTATATTTATCTAAGAAATATCCAACGATAACTCCTACTAAACATGTTGTAATAAGAAGCCAAAAATTGCTCATAATGATATTGTATAGTTTAAAATTTTTAATTAATTTATTTTTCTTCATCTGTTTCAACTTTTATTATTTTATCTACTCTATTTTGATGTCTTCCACCGGCAAAATCAGTTTTAAGATACGCTTCTACAATTTCTAAAATTGTATTAATTGGCGTATTTTTAGCACTTAAACACAAAACATTGGAATTGTTATGTTCTCTTGTTAAAACTGCATCTTCAACTTTGCCGACAAGTGAAGCTCTAATGCCTTTAATTTTGTTTGCAGCAATGCTCATACCAATACCTGTATAACAAATTAAGATACCAAAATCAGCTTCTTTAGCCGCAACTTGTTTTGCGACTGGATAAGCATAATCAGGATAATCACATGAATCTTCTGAATAAGTTCCATAATCGGTTACACTGATATTTTGTTTTTTTAAATATTCAATAACCGCATTTTTAGCTTGATATCCTTTATGATCTGAACCAATTGAAATTTTCATAAACATTTTCACCTCTAATATCAATTATACATTATTTTTGTTTTTTTTTCAACATAAGTAATTAATAAGTTGTCAATATTTTTTCTTTTTACAAATTGTTTACAATATTATTTAATTTTATTAAAAGAAAAAGACTAGAAAAATTTTGAAAAGTCAAAAATTAATTCTAATCTTTAATGGATTAATACTTTAATATCCTATTCTCTTTCGAAAATCCATCCCATACCAATTCCACCATATGCAATATGGATTGCTAATACAGCAGTAATTTCAAGACCTATTTCAACTTCAACATCAGGGAAAGCTTCCACAAGAACTTTTTTTAATGCTTCTGCTCTATCAAGTGCATTAACATGCGTTAAACGAATTTTTAATTTTCCGATTGTTTTATTTTTCAAATCAATTAGAAAATCACGGAAAAATTCATATACTTTAATACTTGAACGGCATTTTTTTATTACTTCGGTTTTTTCTCTAAAATAAGCAACAACAGGCTTTACATGAAGGATTGTACCAATAAATGAAGAAATTTTTGATAAACGACCCGACTTTGTTAAAATATTTAAATCATTTAAACTCATTAAAACACCTGAGTCTTGATAGTTGGTTTTCACAACATTGATTATTTCTTCGCCTTCTAATCCTCTTAAACTTGCATTTACCGCAGTTTCTAATAACATTGTTGCTTGAATGTGGGCTGCTAATGTGTCATGACAAAAAATGTCTTTACTTCTTGGATGGTTAATTCTAGCTGTATTTGCGGAGCCGATTGTTCCTGATAATACGGAAGAAATTGTTAAAACAATTATTTGATCTGCGCCTTCAGAAAATAGTTTATCAAAGGCTTGCATATATCTACCTGGTGCTGGCTGTGATGTTGTTACTTTTTTGTTATCATTAACAGCATCAATTACATCATATAGCGGAATATCAATTCCATCTAAATATGTTTGATCATCAATTATTACATTCAAAGGAACAATTTCAATATTATACTTTTTAATATAATCTTCTTTTACACCAAAAGTTGAATCGACAATAAAACGAATATTTTTCATTTTTGCACCACCTATATTTATTATAAATAAATTATACTCCTATTTTTTATTTTATGCAAGTAATATTCTGTATTTTTCACACATTGTTCATTTTTCGAAATATTCTTTAATATATAGTTTATATTCTATTTCATTATTATCATCATATTCAATCCCGAAAAATTCTGGATATAAGACGCTCCACCAATTTTTTCCTTTTCCTTCTTCAATAGTAATTAATAATGTTTTATAACTACCTGCTTTGATGATTTTACCATTAATTGTTTTAGCAGGAAAATTAACTATTCGATATTCAATTTTTAGTTTTGCAAATAAAGTTTCATCAAGATTTTCTTTTAAAGAAGTTTTAAATTTAGAAAGATTGTTTTCTAACATTTTTTTAATTTCTGTTTCTTTGCTTAATATTTGAATTGTTTTTTCCTTGATCATTATTTTTTCTTTTTGATCATTTAATTCATTTGAATTTGCAAGAATTCTAATTCTTATTTCTTCTTGATTATCTCTTTTTTCATTAATTATAACTATTCCAATAATAATTAATAATAAAATAATAATTTTTTTCATAAAAAAACATCTCCATCAATATTATGGAAATGTTTGGTATTTTTATACATTTATTGTATTTTAATTGTTCCTTCTCTTAGTACTTTAATGTTTTTTGATGTAACATCTAATACTGTTGAAGAAGTTTTTGAAAATGTTTCTTTGTCTGTTATGATATAGTCTATTTCATTTTTAAATGTTTTTTCAATTTCATAAATATCATTTATCGGCTTTTCACCACTATAATTGACGCTTGTTGTCGCAAGTCCCCCTAAGTGATTTAATATTTTTAAAGCAATTTTTGAATTAGGAATTCGAAAGCCAATGGTTTTAAATGGATAATCAAAATCATCTTTTTTTTCAAAAATCAATGTTAATGGTCCTGGCCAATATTTATCGATTAGTTCATTTGTTTTCTCATTTTGAATTTTAACTATATCTTTGACTTGATTAAAGTCACTTATTAAAATTGCGAGAGGTTTTCCTGCATCACGTTCTTTAAGATTGTAGATTTTTTGTATTGCTTGTTGGTCATCATAGATTGCGCCAATCCCATAAACGGTATCTGTTGGAAAAACAATTACTTTTCCTTTTAGATTATTTTTAGGAATTTTTAAGAATTCCTTTAAACTAATCATCATCGCGTTTGCCTCGATATTTTCTAAGTAATGTATTTAATTCTTCTTCGGTTATCTCGCCTCTGGCTCTTAAAGAATAAAGACGTTTTAATTCTTCTTCTTCTGATAATTGTTCTTTTTGTTCTTCTTGAATAATTGTATCATTAACATCAATTATATTTTCATTAGCTTGATT
>CAYVQA010000021.1:1355-3241 GCA_964453965.1 uncultured Staphylococcaceae bacterium | reverse complement strand
AAATGATATCATAAAAATGCATTCCATCATTACCACCAAATAATGCAATATGTGGTTCATTGTCTAAAACAATCGATTCAACATATTCATCATCTGGAATGTAAGGGGGATTTGAAACCAAAATATCAAATTTTTCATTTTTGTTGATGAATGGTTCTAACATATCACCAACTAAAAAATCAACTTTGGTATCATTGTTAATAGCATTTTGTTTTGCGACTTGGATAGCTGTTGAAGAAATATCGCTTGCACTAACTTCCATATTTGGTTCTTCTTTTGATAGGGCGATTGCTATTGCTCCACTACCTGTTCCTACATCAACTACTTTTACTTTTTTTCCAGAGAAAACATCATCATACTTTGATAAAACATATCCTACTAATTCTTCTGTTTCCGGGCGAGGAATTAAAACTTCTTCTGATACAATCATTTTATAACCATAGAAATAGGAATACCCAATAATATGTTGAACAGGACGATTTTTGATTAGATATTCATCAATCGCTTTTAACATTATTTCTTCTTGAACTTTTGAAAGTTCATCTGATAAACTAGCAACAAAAGATGCACCATTTTTACCTGATAATTCTAATATTAATAATTTTATTGCTGTTTCTTCTTTGTTTAATTCTAAGGCTCTTTTTGTTTGTTGTTTTAAAAATTTTTGATATGTCATTTTTCACCTCAATATAACGTTTGGGTATATTTTTAATCGATATTAAAAAACGATACCAATTATTATCTTTATATATTGTATCATTTTTTAAAAAAAGATACAAGTAAGAAAACTTTTTTAAAGAAAAATTTTTTATAATGAAGCGATGATTCATACAACTATTACCAAAAATATAACATTTATCCCATTTAATTTCTTTCTTCATTTGATTTTTGATTGGCAAATATAAATAATCAAAATCATTAATTTCATTATACCCAAGAGGTATAACACTTATATAGGCTGATTTTGGGATAATTTGTTGACCATATCCTATTTTTTCATTTTTTCTTACAAAAAATGAATTAATAATATATGTTTTGATATAAATTGCAGATTCTAATTCTTCTAGATTTGCAAGCCCATACATTCCAATACCAACCCTCACATAGTTTCCGATAATTTCTTTATTTAAAGAAGGGGTTGCGGCTGAATGAATTATTGGTACATTTACTATTTTTGTCAAGTCTAAAAAATAGTTTTTTTGTCGGCTGTAATAACTAATTTCTTTATTATTTGAAGAAAAATGTGTATAAAGTCCCGTAAGTGATAAATTTTGACATTCTTTTAATATTTTTAAGATGTGTAAAAATTCTTTAACACTTCTAATACCTAAGCGGTTCATCCCTGTATCTAATTGAATTTGAACATTTAAAGATTGATTTTGATTTTTTAAAAAGATTAAATCATCCATACAATTGATTGTATAATGAATATTTCGATGATTTATTATTTTTCTTGTACTATTCATTATTAAAGTTTGAACATTTTTTAATTCTTCTTTTACTTCTAGAAATTCATTTATTTCATTAAATGCATAAAATTTAACATTGGCTTTTTTTAAATATTGAATTATGTATTTACTATTCAATCCATAAGCATTGCTTTTTACCACCGCAATAATATCTTTTTTTGTAATTCTTCTAATTGTTTCAATATTTTTATTTAATTTATTAATGTTAACAACAACATTATTCAAATATCATCACCAATATATCTTTATGCATTAAAGATTGAATATAAGCCTATTTTATTTAGTCTAATTTTTCATTTGCATTCATTTTTTCAAAAAACATTATATAATATATTGGCATATAAATTATTTTATCTTTGATTATTACTTTTCTTTCATTTGATAATACATATGCTTTTTTTGTGTGATAATCTTCAT
>CAYVQA010000021.1:0-1255 GCA_964453965.1 uncultured Staphylococcaceae bacterium | reverse complement strand
ATTACTTTTCTTTCATTTGATAATACATATGCTTTTTTTGTGTGATAATCTTCATTTTGAATAAAAGTATTTAAATCACTGTGAATACTATAATCTTTTCCTGATTTTACTTCAATCGGAATAACTGAAAGTGAATCATAATCATCAATTAAAAAATCAACTTCTCCTTTATTACGATTATCATAATAAAATAATTTATGCCCATGAGATATTAATTCACTTGCGACAACAGTTTCATATACTGAACCTAAATTAATACTTTTTTGATCATTTAAAACTGCTTGAATATTGTTTCCATATAAAATGCCTGAAAGTATACCTACATCATTAAGATACAATTTTAATAGATTTTTACTGCTTGATTCAATTAATGGAAAAACGGGATTAGAGATAGCTTGGACATTTAAAACTATTCCAGAGCTTATTAAATAATCAAATTCGTTTGTATAATCATTAAATGTTTTTCCTCTTTTATTTTCGATATTTTGAGCAATTATTCTTTTTTTCTTATTTTCCATATTTGAAGGGATTAGATCATAAATATTTTTAATTTTTAATTTATTAATTAAATCATATTTTGAGGCATCAATGCCATAATAATCATGTATTTCAGTTTGAATTTCTCTCACTGAATGAATGTTTTTTTCTTTTAAATATGCATTAACAGCTTCAGGGAGTCCACCAACTAAAATATATTTTTTAAATAAATCCATCATTTTATTATGTATATTTTCATCAAGAGCCTCTAAGTTCTTAAATTTTTGATATATAGTAGAAATTACCATTTCATTCATTCCATTTGCATATAAAAATTCTTCAAAATCTAATGGAAACATTCGAACTTTACGAATATAGCCTATGGGAATTGAAGTTGTTTGTGATAAAGTTACACCTAATAAAGAGCCGCTTGCAATAAATGTAAAGCGATTATCTTCTGCTAAAAACTTTAAAAGTGTTAAAAAATGTGGATATGCTTGAATTTCATCAATAAAAATTATTGTATTATCTTTTTCTTTCATTTTTGTTCCTTCAAACATACTTAATTGAAAATAAAAATCATTAACTGTTTTTACATTTTCAAAAAATTTATTATTTAATTGATCTTCAATCATGTTAATTTCAATATAATTTTCAAAAATTTCTTTTCCTATATGACGAATAATATATGTTTTACCTACTTGACGTGCACCATCGATTAAAAGAATTTTTTTTGAATCAGATTTTAAATGTTCTTTAATAATCTTTTCAATTTTTC